>NZ_PEGG01000096.1 GCF_002737765.1 Caulobacter sp. B11
CGATCCAGACCGCGTCGTCAGGAAGACGCCAGTCGGCGCCCGCGCCGCCGTCTCGAAACCGGGCGCGCCGTGGCGCAGCACCCTCAGCATGGGAAAGTCTCATCGATCACGCGATGGGAATGGCCCACCGCGCCCCCGCCGTCAACGCGGGGCTTGCGCCTTGTCGTCGTCCTGGCCTTGGGCGGCCTGGATAAGGGCGGCGATCCGATCGGTGTTGTCGGCGGCCTGGTTGATCATGTCGAGCGGCGAGCTGGCGCGCACCGTGGCGGCGACCTGATTGGCGGCCTGCTTGGCCAGAGACACCGCCGCGTTTTGAGCCAGGGCCAGCTTGCTGGTGGCCACAGCGATGCGGGTGGCCTGGGCGTTCTGATAGATGAAGCCATTGGTCGGATAGACGGTCGAGCCCAGGTCGCGAATCGGGTCGTACCAGACCTTGACTTCGCTCCAGTCGCCGGCCGGCGAGACGTCGACCACGGTCACGTCCTGCTCGACCTGGCCGCGGGCCCCGTTCATCATCGACCAGTTGGCGTGGGTCACCTGGATGACCCGGTCGGTCAGCACCTGGCTGACAAAGGCCACATGACCCAGGGTCATTCGGCCGGTCGGCTTGAAACAGAGGACCGCGCCGGCCTTGGGCGCGAAGCCGGTGTCGTACTTGCCGGTAGCCTGGCTCCACCATGTGCGGGCGTCGCCGAAGATCTGGATGCCGGACATCAGTCGCGCGAACGGGACGCATTGCCAGTAGCCGTCAGCCACCGCGCCGGAAACCGGCAACAGGCTGATCATGGCGGCAGCGGCCAGGGAACCCCAGAGGGTTCTCGTCCGTTTCGACATGCTGTGGGCGCTCCCCTGTGTCACTGGATCTAGGGGATAACCCTGACAGCGACGTATGAAAAGAGTGTTTCTTAGGCGCCGACTGTGGCAGGGGCCGCGACTGCCGCGCATTGGCCCAAGCTTTCATCTTCTGCCGGCACGGCTTCTCGATCAGCTGATAAGATATCGCTGATAGCGGGATCAGTGCGGCCACGATGACCACCCAAGCATAAAGCGGCAGTTGCTCACCCTCGATATGGAGAAGCTTGAGCGCCACATTGACCGCCAGGATCTTCCAGGGGATGCAGATCATGTAGGTCGAGTAGCTGATTTCACCCAGATAGACGAAAAATCTTTGGCTAGCGAAGCTGGAACCTGCCGAGGCCAGTCCGGCCAGCATCACCACGCCCCCGCCCAGCAGCATGACGATCAGCGGGTCGGGCGCGCCCGTCTGCACCGCGATCAGCACCGCGGCGCCCATCAAAGCGGCGCCGGGGCCTGCGATCCGGCCCGAAATGGCGCCCGAACGCCACAGGGCGTGAAGAGCACAGCCAAAGGCGAAACAGGGCACGATACGCAGCGCGCCCCAACGGATGGTCGCCTCGGTCAGCGGGAAGCCCGCCAGGCGCTCAAACGTCGGATAGAGGACCGCGATCAGCCCCAGGGCCAGGCCGACGGCCAGGAACGGGCGCTTGCGCAGCGACCAGGCGGCCGTGGCGAAGACCGGGAAGCAAAGATAGGCGAACCATTCGGCCGAGATCGACCACGACGGGTGATTCCATCCCGACGCAGGGGCGAGACCCCAAGCGTGGACCATCAGCAGGTTAGCCGGCAGGGCGTTCCAGGCCAGCATGTTTTGGTCGACAGCGATCCCGAGCAGACCCGCGGCCCCCGCCATCAGCCCTACGCCGAGCAGGGTGGCCAGATGCAGCGGATAGACCCGGGCCAGTCGGTTCCAAAGAAAGTCGCCGTAGCGGAAGCGCCCCTGGCCAAAGCCTTGCAGATACACGTGACAAAGGATGAAGCCCGAGAGGACGAAAAACGCTTCGACCCCCAGATAGCCCTTGGCCACGACGCCGGGCGCGGGCCCCGCAGAAAGGTTGGGCCAGTAATGATAAAAGACCACCCAAAAGGCGGCCAGGAATCGAAAAGCGGTGAGCGGCTTTACATGAGCGGCGTCGAGCATGTGCAGCTCCCCTTGACGACCCAGGACTCTCAGCCCAATTGGAATCCGAACATGGGCTTGTCCACGTCTGTCGCATGACAGGCGACGGCGCTTCGAAATGCCCGCCGCCCCTAACGATTAAGCGATGACCCATGAACGAAATCCTTAGCCTGCTCGCCGATCCCGCCGCCTGGGCCGCCCTTGTGACCCTGGTCGTGATGGAGGTCGTTCTCGGGATCGACAATCTGGTCTTCATCTCGATCCTGTCGAACAAGCTGCCCGAAGAGCATCGCGCCCGCGTGCGCCGCATCGGGATTTCGCTCGCCCTGATCATGCGGCTGGTCCTGCTGTCGACCATCGCCTTCATCGTCGGCCTGGTGCATCCGGTGTTCGACCTGGGCATCGTCGGTCCGATGGGCGAGCACGGCGAACCGGGCTTCGAGACCGCCTTCTCCTGGCGCGACCTGATCCTTCTGGCGGGCGGCGCCTTCCTGATCTGGAAGGCGACCAAGGAAATCCACCACACGGTCGACCCGGTGAAGACCGACGACGTCTTCGACAAGAAGGCCGCCGTGATCTCCAATGTCGGCGCCGCGATTGTGCAGATCATCCTTCTGGACCTGGTGTTCTCGATCGACTCGATCCTGACCGCCGTGGGCATGACCGACCATTTGCCGATCATGGTCGCGGCGGTGATCATCGCCGTGGTGATGATGATGGTGTCGGCCGGTCCCCTCGCGAACTTCATCAACAAGAACCCCACCGTGGTCATGTTGGCGCTGGGCTTCCTGCTGATGATCGGCATGGTGCTGATCGCTGAAGCCTTCGGGATGCACGTGCCCAAGGGCTATATCTACGCCGCCATGGCCTTCTCCGGCGTCGTCGAGGGCCTGAACATGCTGTCGCGCAAGGCCGCGTCAAAGACGGATGGCGGCGGCCAGTAGCCACCCCGCTAAGCCGCCGCCTGCCGGAGCCGCCTTGCGGCGGCTCCGTTTGGTCCGACGTGCGTTAGGTCAGTCTGATTGATTGACAGGAGACCGCGCATGAAGACCCTGAACCTGGCCGGCTTCGCCTCGGCCCTGACGCTCGCCGCCTGTTCGCCCAGCCCGGCTCCGGCTCCCGCCGACCCTGCGCCGGCTCCGGCCACGGCGCCGGCGCAGGTGGAACTTCCGACGGCGCCCCCTGCGCCGACCGTCACGCCGGCGGCCCATGACCTGGTCGGGCGCTGGACGGGGCCGGAGGGCACGTCCTTGGTCGTCACCGTCGTCGGGACGGCCTATCAGGTCACCGTCACCAACCTCGACGGCCCGCGTGATTTCCCCGCCATGGCCGACCCGATGGGCGTGCGCTTCACCCGTGACGGCCAGGACCTCCTCATTCGCAAGGGTACGGGGGCCGAGACCGGCATGAAGTGGCTGGCAGACAAGTCGGACTGCGTCGTGGTGGACGCCCATGAAGGCTACTGCCGGGATTAGGCCCGGTCCTACAGGAAGCTGTAGGGATCGATGTCGATCACCACTCGCACGGAGTTGGGGACCCTGGCTCGGGCCTTCCAGGCGGCCATGAAGCCCTGCAGGTTGACGCTGCGGTCGGCGCGCACCAGGAAACGCTTGCGGCGGCGACCGCGCACCAGGGCCAGGGGCGCGTCGGCGGGCCCGAACACTTCCACGCCCTCGGCGTTGGGCGTTGCGGCCGCCAGGGCCTGGCAATAGGCGTCCAGGGCGATCGGGTCGGGTCCCGAGGCGATCACGGCCGCCAGGCGGCCAAAGGGCGGCAGACCGGCATCCTGGCGCATGGCCATCTCGGCCTCGACGAAGGCGTCGCGATCCTGGGCCTTGAGGGCTTGCAGCACGCCGTGCTCGGGCGCGTAGGTCTGTAGCAGCGCCCGACCCGGCTTTTCGTGTCGTCCCGCTCGCCCCGCCGCCTGAGCCAGAAGCTGGAAGGTGCGTTCACCGGCCCGCAGATCGCCGCCGCGCAAACTCAGGTCGGCGTCGACCACGCCGACCAGGGTCAGGTTGGGAAAGTTGTGGCCCTTGGCCGCGGCCTGGGTGGCCACCAGGATATCGATCTCGCCGGCGGCCATGGTCTCGACCAGGGCCCGAGCCCCGGCGGCGTCGAACACCGTGTCGGATGAGAACACCGCCACCCGAGCCTCGGGAAACAGGTGGCGCGCCTCTTCCTCCACCCGCTCGACCCCAGGACCGATCGAGACCAGGCTGTCCTTGGCCCCGCAGTGAGGACAGGCCTCGGGCTTCTTCATCGAAAAGCCGGTCAGATGGCAGACCAGACGCCCGGTATAGCGATGCTCGACCAGCCAGCTGTCGCTGTCGGGCGACTTCATCTTTTCGCCGCAGGCCTTGCACAGCACCAAGGGCGCATAGCCGCGCCGGTTAAGGAACAGCAGGGTCTGCTCGCCCCGCGCCAGGGTCACGGCCATCGCCTCGACCAGGGGTCGCGACAGCCATCGGCCCGGCTCGGGCGGCGTGACGCGCATGTCGATCAGGTCGATGTCCGGCAATTGCGCCGCGCCGTGCCGGGTTCCCAGCCGCAGCCAGCGATAGCGACCCTGCTGGGCGTTCCACAGGGTCTCCAGCGACGGCGTGGCCGAGGCCAGCACCACCAGAGCGCCTTCGATCTTGGCCCGGGCCACGGCGAGGTCGCGGGCCTGATAGATGAAGCCCTCTTCCTGCTTGAACGAACTGTCGTGTTCCTCGTCGACCACGATCAGGGCCAGCTTGCGGAACGGCAGGAACAGGGCCGAGCGGGCCCCGACCACGATCCGCGCCTGACCGTCGGCCACGGCTTCCCAGACCCGTCGGCGACGCGGCGGAGCGATGCCGGAATGCCACTCGGCCGGCATCGCTCCGAAGCGAGCCTCGAACCGGGCCAGGACCGCCTGGGTCAGGGCGATCTCGGGCAACAGCACCAGCACCTGGGCGTCCGGATCGGCGGCCAGGGCCTTGGCGGCGGCCTCCAGATAGACCTCGGTCTTGCCAGACCCCGTCACCCCGTCGAGCAGGGCCGCCTGAAAGCCGCCGGCCGCTAGCATCTCGCCCAGCGCCTGGACGCTGGCCGACTGGTTGGGATTGAGGGTCTGGGCCGGTCGCGTCAGGTCAGGCTGCGGGAACCGGGTGTCGGGCGCGACGAAGGCGACAGCCAGAGCCCCCTCGTCGACAAGGCCCTTGATCACCCCGGCCGAGACACCCGCCAGCGAGGCCAGGGCCGCCGCGCTCATCGGCCCCTGCTGCGCGGCGGCCAGCCCCTTCAGGCGCGCGGGGGTCATGCGGGCGGGCGTCGTCCCGGTCAGGGCCAGAACCCGGTCGGGCTTGGCCGGCGGGTGGCGGAGGCCTCGCAGGGCCATGGCCAGCGGCCAGGCGGCCAGGTCGACCGAATATTTCGCCGCCCAGTCAATGAAAGTCAGCACGCCCGGCGGCAGGGGCGGATCATCCAGACGCTCAAGCACGGGCTTCAAGGGCCGATTGCCGCCCGTCCCGTCGCGAATCGCCGTGACCACGCCGCGCACGACGCGCGGGCCCAGAGGTACGGTGACATGTTCGCCAACCACCAGGCCCAGCCCCTCGGGCTCGGCATAGTCGAAGGCCTCAGGCAGCGGCATGGGCAGCAGGACGGAGGCGATACGCGGCATGGGAATCGGGTTCTGCCCCTTAATCGACGCGCCGTCGAGATGGCCGATCGTCACCCCATCAAGCCGGCGTTAACCGATCTGGCGCTTCATCCTCGATCTAAGTGCGTGTGGAGCAAAGCCGACCATGACCGATGCCACCCAAGCCGCCCTGCTGAAGGTCGAGGTCTGCCCCAAGGCCGTGCGTGACTTCCTGCGCGCCGAGCCCGGCTTCCTGCGCGAGGACGGCGAGTTGCTACGCGACCTGGGCCTGCGCGCCGAGGGCGGCAATGTCATCGACTTCGGCCCGGCGGCCATTGCCCGCGCGGCCGCCGCCCATGAACGCGAATCGACCGTGCGTCGCGAAATCGAGGCTACGGCCCGCGCCAACTTCTCGGCCCAGGCCCAGACCCATGCCGCCGTCATCGACGTGCTGGACGCCCGAAATCACTCCGACCTGGCCCGCCGGGTGGACGAAATGGCCGCCCTGCGCTTCGGCCTCGCCGCCGGGGTGGTGGTGCTGGAGGGCCCCGACCGCGTGCCCGCCGGCTGGCATCGCCTCGTCGAGGGACAGATCGACATGATCATGGGCGACCAGGGCGTGGCGCGCATGGGCTTCCACGCCCCCGCCCTGGGCCTGTTCGGCGACCGGCTGGACAGCATCCGCAGCATGGCCCTGGTGCGCATGGCCCTGTGGGAGCCGTCGCGCCAGGCGATCCTGGCCTTCGGTTCAACCGATCCCGAGGCCTTCACGCCGGACATGGGCCATGAGCTGGTCGCCTTCCTGGCCCGCGTGGTCGAGCGCACGGCCGAGCGCTGGCCGGTCCTGTGACCTCGGCCCGCCAGGCCCTGGCCGCCTGGCTTGAGCACCTGACCCATGAGCGCCGCGCCTCACCGCGCACCGTGCGGGCCTATGGCGACAACGTGGTCGCCTATCTGAACTTTCTGGAGCGCCATCGCGGCGAGCCGTCCAGCGTCGCCGACCTCGGCGAGGTGACCGCGGCGGAGCTACGGGCCTATCTGGCCGTCCGTCGCCAAGGGGATCAGGCGCTCTCACCGCGCTCCCTGTCCCAGGCGCTGTCGTCGATTCGGGCCTTTCACCGCTATCTCGACCACCGACTGGATACGCCTAACGCCGCCATCGCCCTGGTGCGCGGACCGCGCGTCAAGGTCGGGGCGCCCCGGCCGGTGACCGAGGACCAGGCCTATGGTCTGCTCTCGGAGATCGCGCTGGACCCCGACCGCGAGCCCTGGGAAGCCGCCCGCGACCAGGCGGTCCTGACCCTGCTGTGGGGCTGCGGTCTGCGGATCTCGGAGGCCCTGTCCCTGACCCGCGCCGATGCGCCCTTGGGCGACAGCCTGAGGATCACCGGCAAGGGCGGCAAGACCCGGATCACACCGGTGCTCGACGCGGTTCGGGTGGCGATCGACGCCTATTTGAGCCTCCTGCCCTTCGTCCCGCAGCCCGACGACGCCCTCTTTCGCGCCAAACGCGGGGGAGCGCTGTCGCCCCGCCACGTGCAGGCGACCGTGCAGCAGCTTCGGGGACGGCTGGGTCTGTCCGACCGAGCCACGCCCCATGCCCTGCGCCACGCGTTCGCCACCCATCTCCTGGGAGCCGGCGCGGACCTCAGGGCGATCCAGGAGCTGCTGGGCCACGCCTCGCTGTCGACGACCCAGCGCTATACCCAGGTGGACGCGGCAGGTCTTCTGGCGGCCTACGGCAAGGCCCACCCCGCGCCTGACAAGAGATTGCGGCATCCTGTCGCGCGCTCGCACAATTCCGCGCCCGATTAACTACACTTTTACCGCCATCAACGCTTCTGGTCATGAAAACTGACCCTGGCCCGCCTTGCGCGAGTCAGGTCGGGCCATGGGGCTGACGATGAAATTCGACGATCTGAAGATTTCCACCAAGGTGGCTCTGCCAGCCATCATCCTCACCCTCGTGGCCATGGCCATTATCGGCATGGGGGCCTGGCAGTCCTACAAGGCGGAGCAGGCCACCAAGGTCCTCGTCGAACAACGCGGCCCGGCCGAGACGGAGGGCTCGCGCTTCAACCGACGGATCGTGACCATCGGCTATGCCGGCTACCGCACTGTCTCCAACGCCGGCACCTCGCCCGAGGCTCAGGAGGCCAGCGCCGAGATCGACAAGGCCTACAAGGAAGCCAAGGTCAACCTGGCCGCGCTCAAGACGTTGGAGCCGAAGGCCGCCAAGACGGTGGCTGACTTTGGCCACCGTCTCGACAAGATCTATTCCAGCGCCCGCCAAGGCGCCGATCTTGGCCTGATGGACGCCGACGAAGCGGCGATCATGGTCATGGCCGTGATTGACCCCGACATCACCAGCCTCAGCGCCGATGTCAGCAAGTTCAATGAAGTGCACCGTAAAGAGACCCGGGCCATGGCGGACAAGGCGGCCAAGGCGTCCAAGACCGGCACTATCTTCAGCGCTCTGTTCGGCGTGATCTCGGCCGGCGTGGCCATGATCTTCGCCATTTGGATCGGCCGCTCGAAGATCTCAGCCCCTCTAACCAATCTCTCCAAGACCATGGAAGTCCTGGCTCAGGGCTCGGCCGACGTCGACATCGTCGGCGCCCAGCGCAAGGACGAGGTCGGCGCCATGGCCCGCTCGGTCCAGGTGTTCAAGGATAACGCCCTGGCGCTGCGCTCAGCCGAGGCCGCCCAGCTGCGCCTCGCCAACGAGACCGAGGCCGAACGCCGCCGCAATCAGGAAGTGGCCGAACTGGCCGCCCGTGAGCAGGCCTTCGCCATGGAGAACATCGCCGCCGGCCTGACCCGCCTGGCCGAGGGGGACCTGACCTATCGCGTCGATCAGGACTTCCCCGACGCCTACAAGCGTCTGCAGGCCGACTTCAACGGCGCCATCGGCCAGATGGAAGAGGCGATGCGCACCATCGTCCACGCCGCCAACGGCATCGGTTCGGGCAGCGACGAGATCGCCTCGGCCGCCGACGACCTGTCGCGCCGCAGCGAGCAGCAGGCCGCCAGCCTGGAAGAAACCGCCGCCGCCCTCGACGAGATCACCGCCACGGTGAAGCGCTCGTCGGCCGGCGCCGTCGAGGCCTCCAAGGTGGTCGGTTCGACCCGCGCCGACGCCGAACGCTCGAGCGTCGTGGTTCGCGGCGCCGTCGAGGCCATGAACCAGATCGAGAAGTCCTCGCAGTCGATCAGCCAGATCATCGGCGTCATCGACGAGATCGCCTTCCAGACCAACCTTCTGGCGCTCAACGCCGGGGTCGAGGCGGCACGGGCCGGTGACGCGGGTCGCGGCTTCGCCGTCGTCGCTCAGGAAGTTCGGGCCCTGGCCCAGCGTTCCGCCGACGCCGCCCAAGGAAATCAAGACCCTGATCTCGACCTCCTCGCAGCAGGTCGGCCAAGGCGTGGCCATGGTCGGCCAGACCGGCGAGGCCCTGCAGGCCATCGTCACCAAGGTCAGCGAGATCGACGCCCTGGTCAGCGAGATCGCCGCCGGTGGGGCCGAGCAGGCCACCGGCCTCAATGAGGTCAACGCCGCCGTCAACCAGATGGACCAGACCGTTCAGCAGAACGCGGCCATGGTCGAGCAATCGACCGCCGCCAGCCATGCCCTGAAGGGCGAGGCCAACAACCTTCTGCAGATGATCGGCCGCTTCCAGGTCAGCGGCGGCGGCGCCCAGCCTCCCGCGCCGCCCCGCCCCGCCGCTACAGCCCGCCGCCCGCGCCGCGCGCCTCGGCGCCGGCTCCCGCCACGCCTCCAGCCGTCCGGGCGCCAATCCGGTCCGCGCCGCCC
>NZ_PEGG01000097.1 GCF_002737765.1 Caulobacter sp. B11
GCGCAACAGGTCGGCGACGACCGACACGGCGATCACCTCCGGGGCCTTGCTGCGCAGCATCGGCAGGCCGATCGGACAAGTCATGCGCGCCACCTCGTCCTCGCCGCAACCTTCCGCCCGTAACCGACTGACAAACCGCGCCTTCTTGGTCTTTGAGCCAATGACGCCCAGATAGGCCGGCGGTCTACCCGCCAGGGCCGCGCGGACCAGATCATAGTCCAGGGCATGGTCATGGGTCAGGATCAGCACCGAGGCCTCGGGCCCGGCGCGACCCGCCTCGACCGCCAGTTCGGTCGGAGTACGCACCCCCACCCCGGGGATCGCGGCGGTCTCGGGCCGGGTGTCGAACCAGCTTAGGCGGAACGGCAGCGGCTCCAGGGCCCGGGCCACGGCCTGGCCCACATGGCCAGCGCCGAACAGCAGCACCGGCGGGCGCGACGCTTCGGCTCGCTCGACCAGCTCGTCGCCCGGGCCGGGGCGGGCGCCGCGGGCGGTGATCGCCGTCCCGGCCAGGGTGATCGGCGCGGCCTCGTCGGCCGAGGCCGGCAGGGCCGACACAGATTTTCCCAGGGCGCCGGGATCAAAGCGGGTGCGCAACTCGAAGGGCTGGGCGGCGTCCAGGCGGCGGGCGGCGTCGGTCAGCCAGTCGGCGCTCCCCGCGTCCAGCCGCTCGATCAGCAGCCGCACCCGGCCGCCGCAGCACTGGGCCAGAAGCGGCCCCAGGGGATAGTCCTGCACCGCGAAATACAGTGTCCCGGCCAGCATGCGGCGGGCCTGGTCGGTGGCGCGATGCTCCAGATTGCCGCCGCCGATGGTCCCGGCCTGGCCGTCGTCCCAGACCACCATCTTGGTCCCGGCTTCGCGCGGAACCGAGCCCTCGGTGGCGAGGACGGTGACCAGGGCGGCGGGCTGGCCCTGCGACAGGCGGGCAAGGGATTGGCGGGCCCAGTTGCTCATAGGCCCTCCCTCTCCCTCTGGGAGAGGGTCAGCATGAGCTGGCCCTCCGCTTGACGTCTTCCACCGCCATCAAGATCGCCTCCGGCGTCGCCGGCGCATTCAACTGCGGCATCACCTTGTGATCCGCCACGCTGGCCACCGCCCGGCTCACCGCCGAGAACACCGACAGGGCCAGCATCAGCGGCGGTTCGCCGACGGCCTTGGAGCGGTGCACCGTGGCCTCGACATTGCGGCCGGCCGACCACAGGTCGATGTTCAGCACCGCCGGTCGATCGCCGCAGGTCGGGATCTTGTAGGTCGAGGGGGCATGGGTGCGCAGACGGCCCTGGTCGTCAAAGACCAGTTCCTCGGTCGTCAGCCAGCCCATGCCCTGGATGAAGCCGCCCTCGATCTGGCCCAGGTCGATGGCCGGGTTCAGCGACCGCCCGACATCGTGCAGAATGTCGGCGCGCAGCACCTTCATCTCGCCGGTCAGGGTGTCGATCAGCACCTCGCTGCAGGCCGCGCCATAGGCGAAATAGTAGAATGGCCGACCGCTGTGGCTGGCGCGGTCATAGTGGATCTTGGGGGTGGCGTAGAAGCCGGTGGCCGACAGCGACACCCGCCCCAGATGGGCCTGGCGGCACAACTCGCCGAACGGAACCACGACGGAGCCGGCCCGCAGACCGTCTGGCGTGAAGGCCACCTCGCCTTCGACGCAGCCCCATTTGGCGGCCGCGAACGCCACCAACCGCGCCTTGATCGTCTCGGCCGCGTTCAGGGCGGCCATGCCGTTGAGGTCCGTGCCCGACGAGGCGGCGGTGGCCGAGGTATTGGGCACCTTGTCGGTGACGGTCGAGGTCACCTTGACCCGCGCCAGATCGACCTGGAAGGCGTCGGCGACGATCTGGGCCACCTTGGTGAACAGCCCCTGCCCCATCTCGGTGCCGCCATGGTTCAGCAGGATCGAGCCGTCGGCATAGAGGTGGATCAGGGCCCCGGCCTGGTTCAGGTGGGTGGTGGTGAACGAGATGCCAAACTTGACCGGCGTCAGGGCCAGGCCCTTCTTCAGCCAGGGACTGGCCGCGTTGAAGGCGTCGATCGCCGCCTGGCGGGCCGCGTAGTCGCAAGAGGCCGCCAGCTGTTCCAGCAGCTGCGGCGCGACATTGTCCTCGACGGTCTGGTGATAGGGGGTCAGGTCGCGGCCGGCCCCGCCATAGAGATTGCGCTGCCGCACCAGCAGCGGGTCCAGCCCCGTGGCCTGGGCCACCGCGTCCATCACCCGCTCGATCGCCGCCATGCCCTGCGGTCCGCCGAACCCCCGAAACGCTGTGTTCGACACCGTATGGGTGCGGAAGCGATGCGACAGGATCTCGACGGCCGGTAGGAAATAGCAGTTGTCGGCGTGGAACATCGCCCGGTCATTGATGGCCGGCGACAGGTCGGTGGTCGCCCCGCAACGCGAGGCCAATTCGAGCGCCAGGCCGGTCAGCCGACCCTCGGCGTCGAAGCCGACATCATAGGCCACCTCGAAATCATGCCGCTTGCCGGTCATGATCATGTCTTCGTCTCGGTCGGGCCGGCACTTGGCGGCGCGGCCGGTCTTGACCGCCACCAGGGCGGCGGCGGCGGCGAACAGCGAGGCTTGCGTCTCCTTGCCGCCGAACCCGCCGCCCATCCGTCGCACCTCGACGGTGACGGCGGTGTGCGGTCGATCCAGGACCCGGGCGATCAGGTGCTGCACCTCGCTGGGGTGCTGGGTGGAGGACCAGACATGGACGTCGCCGCCCTCGCCGGGAATCGCCAGGGCGACCTGGCCTTCCAGATAGAAATGGTCCTGACCGCCGATCGCCATCCAGCCCTGCAGCCTTTGCGGCGATGCGGACAGGGCCGCCTGGGCGTCGCCCCGCGCCATGCGCTGGCTGGCCTCGATCTTCAGGTCGGCGGCGCGGGCGGCGGCGATGTCGAGGGCGGCGGGCAGGTCGACATAGGCCACGACGGCCTTGTCGGCGGCGGCCCGGGCGGCGGCGATCGAGGTGGCGGCCACGGCGAACAGGCTCTGCCCGACATAGGTCACCGTATCGGTGGCGAACAGCTTGTCATCATGAATCACCGGGCTGACATCATTCTCGCCGGGGATGTCATCGGCGGTCAGAACCGCGACGACCCCAGGACTGGCGCGCACGGCCGACAGGTCCAGGGCCGCGATCCGCGCATGGGCCCGGGCGCTCATCGCCAGGTGCACGTGCAGCAGGCCGGCCGGCTCGGGCAGGTCGTCGATATAGACCGCCGCGCCCGTCACATGGCGCAGGGCGCTGTCATGCGGAACCGAGGCGTGCACGCTCTGGAACGGGGCCGTCGTCGCGGCGGGGGCGGAGTCAGCCATGCGCCGCAGCCTCCAGAACCCGCGTCGCCACGCCGTCGCCGGCGCTTTCGACAAAGGCCTTGATCAGCAGGTTGCGCGCGGTCAGGACCGATAGGCGGCCGAGGCGCGCATATCGCTGAGCGGCGTGAAATCCTCGTCCAGGGCCAGGGCCGCGGACTCGACAGTGTCCAGGGTCCAGGCCTGGCCGACCAGCAGGGCCTCGCAACCGGCCGCCCGCTTGGGCGTGGCCGCCATGCCGCCAAAGGCGATCCGGGCCTGGCGGACGATCCCGCCCTCGACCGCAATCGAAAAGGCGGCGCAGACGGCCGAGATGTCCTGATCGAACCGCTTGGACAGCTTGTAGACCTTGAAGATCAGGCCCGGCGCCGGGACGGGAACGAAGACGCCTTCGACAAACTCGCCCGGCTGCCGGTCCTGCTGGCCATAGGCCAAGAAATAGTCTTCCAGCGGCAGGTCCCGGCGTTCGGCGCCCCGGCGCAGCGTCAGGGTTGCGTCCGCCGCGATCAGGGCCGGCGGCATGTCGCCGATCGGTGAGCCATTGGCGATATTGCCGCCGATCGTGCCGCTGTTGCGCACCTGGGTCGAGCCCAGCCGCCGCATCATGCCGCCCAGGTCGGGATAGAGCCCGGCCAGGATCTCGAGCGCATCGACATAGCGGACTCCGGCGCCGATCCAGACTCCGCCGTCGCGCGGTTCGATCCGTTTGAGGGCCACGACCTTGCCCAGGTCGATCAGGGTTTCCAGCGGACGACGCTGCTTGGTGACCCACAGGCCGATATCGGTGGCGCCGGCGACGATCACCGCCTCGGGATGGGCCAGGACCGCCTCGGCCAGTTCATCCAGATCGCGGGGCGCCAACCAGCGGCGGGTCACGCCGTGCAGGGGATCGGCATGACTCAGGTCCAGGGTCGTCTCGCGCGTCAGCCCAGCCAGGGCCCCGGCCACATCCGGCGCCGCCTCGGGCACGACCGCCCCCGCGGCCGCGATGATCGCGCCATAGCCGGTGCAGCGGCACAGATTCCCGGCCAGCACCTCATCGACCGCCGCACCGGCGCCCTGGGCCCCGACCGCGCGGCCATATAGCGACATGACAATGCCCGGCGTGCAGAAGCCGCATTGCGAACCGTGATGATCGATCATCGCCTGCTGCACCGGATGCGGCGCGTCTGCAGCCAGGCCCTCGACCGTGATCACCGCCTTGCCGTCCAGCATCGGCACGAACTGGATGCAGCTATTGACCGCCCGCCACGCCACGGCGCCCGCGCCGTCGGCCTCGCCGACCAGCACGGTGCAGGATCCGCAGTCGCCCTCCGCGCAGCCTTCCTTGGTCCCTGTGCGCGCCAGATCGCCGCGTAGGTATTCAAGCACGGTCCGCGTGGGATCGACGCCCCGGGCCTCAACCACCCGGCCGTTCAGCAGAAAGCGCACCGCTTCGCTCATCTAGCTGCCCCGATAGGTGGAATAGCCGAAGGGCGAGACCAGTAGCGGCACATGATGATGCTGGGCGGGATCGGCGACGGCGAAATCGATGACCACCACGTCGAGGAAGGGCGGGTCACTGACCGCCGCGCCGGTGGCGGCGAAATAGGCCGCGACCGCGAATTCCAGCCGATAGGCGCCGGTCTTGAGCTCGGCCCCCTCGATCAGCCGCGCGCGGCCGTCGGCGTCGGTTGTCACCGCGCCCAAGGCCGTCAGGCCATCATCCGCGCGGGCGCTGATCCGAACAACAACGCCGGCGGCCGGGCGCCCCGTGGCCAGATCCAGCACATGGGTGGTCAGGCCGCTCATCGCCTCGGATCCTTCGCCGCATTGATCATCCTGACTCCCCTTCGTGGAACCGTGAGGCTGGGGCTGCGCCGCGCGCAAGTCCAGCGCCGCCGGGGCCCTTGACCGCCGATCCGCGCGCGGCGCGGTCAAAGCCGCCAACCGCGGCGGCCGGCGCCCGCCGAACGGTCATTATATAAGTTCTTTATTACTTATGGAGCCCCGCGCAAAAGCCTGATCGCTGATCAGGCCTTAAAAATGAGCCTCTGGACCGGGTAAGGTTGGAAATGCGCCGCCAACCCCGTTAGCAACGGCGGTAACGGATCGCGCCGCTGGCACGGACAGACGATCCGCGCCGCCGAGACCGCGCAGTCACCCAAGGACCGACCGATGGACGAGGATTTCCGCAAAGCCGCTCTGGACTATCACCGGCTGCCGCGTCCCGGGAAACTGGCGATCGAGGCCACCAAGCGCATGGCCACCCAGCGCGATCTGGCGCTGGCCTATTCTCCCGGCGTCGCCGCCCCGTGCGAGGCCATCGCCGCCGATCCCGACAAGGCTCGTGACTACACCGCGCGCGGCAATCTGGTGGCGGTGATCACCAACGGCACCGCCGTGCTCGGCCTGGGCAATATCGGCCCCTTGGCCAGCAAGCCGGTGATGGAAGGCAAGGCCGTCCTGTTCAAGAAGTTCGCCGGCATCGATGTCTTCGACATCGAGGTCGACGCCCTGGACCCCGACAAATTCATCGAGGTGGTCGCGGCCCTCGAGCCGACCTTTGGCGGGATCAATCTGGAGGACATCAAGGCCCCGGAATGTTTCGTCATCGAGCGGGCCCTGCGCAAGCGGATGAAGATCCCGGTCTTCCATGACGACCAGCACGGCACCGCCATCGTCTGCGCCGCCGCCGTCCGCAATGCGCTGGTGGTCCAAGGCAAGGCCCTCAAGGACGTCAAGCTGGTCACCTCCGGCGCCGGCGCCGCGGCCCTGGCTTGCGTCGACCTGCTGGTCTCGATGGGCCTGCCGGTCGAGAACGTCACCCTCACCGACATCAAGGGCGTGGTCTATGCCGGCCGCGACCCGGACATGCCCGACAACATGGCCCGCTACGCCCGGCCGACCGACGCCCGGGCCTTGCCCGACGTCCTGCCCGGAGCCGACATCTTCCTGGGCCTCTCGGCGCCGCGCGTCTTCAAGGCCGAGTGGCTGCCCCTGCTGGGTCCCAATCCGCTGATCCTGGCCATGGCCAATCCCGAGCCCGAAATCCTGCCCGAACTGGTCACCGCCGCCCGCCCCGACGCCATCATGGCCACCGGCCGCAGCGACTATCCCAACCAGGTCAACAATGTCCTGTGCTTCCCGTTCATCTTCCGGGGCGCGCTCGATGTCGGGGCCAGCGAGATCAATGAAGCCATGAAGGTGGCCGCCGTCGAGGCGATCGCCGAGCTGGCGCGAGCCGAGGCCAGCGAGGTGGTGGCCAGCGCCTATGGCGGCGCGGCGCCGATGTTCGGCTCGCAGTACATCATTCCCAAGCCGTTCGACCCCGCGCCTCATCCTGCAGATCGCCCCGGCCGTGGCCAAGGCGGCCATGGACAGCGGCGTCGCCACGCGGCCGATCGCCGACTTTGACGCCTATCGCGCCGAACTGGAGCTGTTTCGTCTATCGCTCGGGCCAGCTGATGCGCCCGGTGTTCGAGCGGGCCCGCAAGACCCGGCCCGCGTCGCCTATGCGAGGGCGAGAGGACGAACGCGTGCTGCGCACCGAACCGCGTGCGCGCGCCGTGTCAGACCGTGCTCGACGAGGGCCTGGCCCGGCCGGTCCTGATCGGCGACCGCGGCCGCATCGCCGCCAAGGTCGAGGCCCTGGGCTTGCGTCTGGACCTGGGCGCCCGCGTCGAGATCCTCGACCCTGCCGCTGATCACGCGATCTTCGCGCCCTTGACCGCCAGCTATCAGGCCCTGGTCAGCCGCCGCGGGGCATTCCGCCCCTGGCCGCCGAGCGCCGGGTGGCCAACCGCC
>NZ_PEGG01000098.1 GCF_002737765.1 Caulobacter sp. B11
GGTGAAGTCCTCGCGCGACAGGCGCACGCACTCCTCGATGGTGCGCGAGGCATGGCCGACCTTGAAGCCCAGATCCCACAGCGCATAGAGCATGAACTCGATGACGCTCTCGGCGTGGGGCGTGGTCTTGTAGGGCCGCAGGAACAGCAGATCGATGTCGCTGAACGGGGCCAGGGTGCGCCGGCCATAGCCGCCGACCGCCAACAGGCACAGGCGCTCGCCCTCGGTCGGGTTGCGGGCCCGGAAGACGTGCACTGTCGTGAAGTCGTAGAGGGCGGTGATGACCTCGTCGGTGACGCCGCTGAGCAGGCGCGAAGTCTCCAGGCCGCCGGCCCGTTCTCCAGCCGCTCCTTGGCGATCATCCGGCCGCGAAACAGCGCCTGTTTGAGGATCTCGATGGCGCGCGTCCGTTGCCCGGCCTCGTCGCCGATGGCGTCCAGGGCGGCGGCGGACAGACGGGCGCGCAGGGCGTGTCCGTCGACGACGTGTTCCAGCGGTGTGGGGCGAAGGCGACGGGGCATGGCGGTTATATGGTGTATCCGTCAGGTGCTGAGCAGGGCCTTAAGACGATAAAGCGCGTCCAGGGCCTCGCGGGGACTCATGCCGTCGACATCCAGGTCGCCGAGACGGGTTTCGACAGCGCTCGGCGCCGCATTTTGAGGCGCTGGGATCGCCGCCTGGCTGGCGGCGAACAGCGGCAGGTCGTCCAGCTTGGCCGGTGATTCGGTCTTGCTCTCCAGCCGGTCCAGCACCTCGCGGGCCCGGGCCACTACCGGGCTGGGCACCCCGGCCAGCTTGGCCACCTGAACCCCGTAGGAGCGGTCGGCCGGGCCGCTGATCGCTTCGTGCAGGAACACCAGATCGCCGTTCCATTCGCGGGCGCGCAGCGACAGGTTCGAGACGTGGGCCAGCCGCGTCTCCAGCGTCGCCAGCTCGTGATAGTGGGTGGCGAACAGGGCGCGGCAGCGATTGGTGTCGTGCAGGGCCTCGGCGCAGGCCCAGGCGATGGCCAGGCCGTCATAGGTGGCCGTGCCGCGGCCGATCTCGTCGAGGATGACCAGGGCCCTCGGTCCGGCCTGGGTCAGGATGGCGGCGGTCTCGACCATTTCCATCATGAAGGTCGAGCGGCCACGGGCCAGGTCGTCGCCGGCCCCGACCCGGCTGAACAGGCGATCGACCACGCCCAGGCGCAGGCTCTTGGCCGGCACGAAACAGCCCGACTGGGCCAGGATGGCCAGCAGGGCGTTCTGGCGCAGGAAGGTCGACTTGCCGGCCATGTTCGGCCCGGTGACGATCGACAGGCGCGGCCCGGCCTCACCCGCCGCGTCGAGGCGGCAGTCATTGGGGGTATAGGGGTCGCCGGCCCGCTTGACGGCGGCCTCGACCACCGGATGGCGGGCGGCCACGGCCTCGAAGGCCAGGGAGCGGTCGACCAGCGGCCGCACCGCCCCGCTGTCCTGGGCCCATTCGGCCAGGCCGGCGGCGACGTCGAGCCGGGCCAAGGCCTCGGCGGCCAGCTGGATCGGCTCGGCCAGGGCGCTGGCCTGGGTTCGCCAATCCTCGAAAGCCGCCACCTCCATGGCCAGGGCCCGCTCGGCGGCCTGGGCGATGCGGGCGTCGAGATCGGCCAGCTCGACGGTGGTGAACCGCACCTGGTTGGCCAGGGTCTGGCGGTGGATGAAGGTGGCGTTCAACGGCGGCTGGAACAGCGGGTCGGCCTTGCCGGCCGTGGCCTCGACGAAATAGCCGAGCACGCCGTTGTGGCGGATCTTCAGCGGAACGCCGCTCTCCTGGACCAGACGGGCCTCAAGAGCGATCACCACCCGGCGGCTGTCGTCGCGCAGGCCCCGCGCCTCGTCCAGCTCGGGCCGCACCCCGGCGGCGACGAAGCCGCCGTCGCGGGCCAGGGCCGGCAGGTCAGGGCCCAGGCCCGCCTCGAGAGTCGCCAGGAAGGCCGCCAGCTCGGGCCGCCGGCTCGGCGTCAGGGCGATCAGGGCTCCGGCCAGCTCGGCGGGCGGCTGCGACAGGGCGTCACCGGAGGCCCCGACCAGGGCCGCCAGGGCCGCGCCGGTCGTCAGGCCGTCCTTGATGCAGCCCAGGTCACGCGGTCCGCCGCGACCGAGGGCCAGGCGCGACAGGGCCCGGGCCATGTCGCCGGCCCCCTTCAGCGTCTCGCGCAGCCGTTCGCGCAGGGGCCGCTGGTCGACGAACCAGTCGATGGCGTCCAGCCGGGCGTCGATGGCGGCGGGGTCGAGAAGCGGCCGGGCCAGCCGCGCCGCCAGCAGGCGCGCGCCGCCGGCCGTGACCGTGCGGTCGATGACCGCCAGCAGCGAGCCATTGCGGTCGCCGCCCTGCGAACGGTCGATCTCGAGGCTGGCGCGAGTGGCCGGATCGATGGCCATGACGTCGGCCTCGGCCGCCCGCCGCGGGGCGCGCAGGGCCGGCAGCTTGCCGGCCTGGGTCATTTCCAGATGGGCGGCGATCAGGCCCAGGGCCCCGATCTCGGCCGGCGACAGGCCGCCGAACCCGTCGAGGGTGTCGACGCCGTACAGCCGCTTGACCCGGGCCTCCGAGGCCTGGGGTTCGGACAGGGCGGCCGGCATCGGCTGGATCAGGCCGCCGCAAATCTTCAGGGTCTGGGCCAGGTGGTCGTCGGCCAGCAGGCGGTCGGCGACCAGGGTCTCGGACGGGGCCAGGGCCGCCAGGATCGCCGATATCGAGTCGCGCGCCACCAGGAAGCACTCGACCTCGCCGGTCGACAGTTCGACCGCCGCCACCGCCGCCTGGCCGGCCCGGATGGCCACGGCCGCCAGCCGGTTGGCGCCGCGGGCGTCCAGCAGGCCGTCCTCGGTCAAGGTGCCGGGGGTCACCACCCGAACGATGTCGCGATGCACCACCGATTTGGAGCCGCGCTTGCGGGCCTCGGCCGGGTCTTCCATCTGCTCGCAGACGGCGACCTTGAAGCCCAGGCGGATCAACTTGGACAGATAGGCCTCGGCCGCGTGCTGCGGCACGCCCGCCATCGGGATCGGCTGGCCGTTATGGTTGCCGCGAAAGGTCTGGGAGATGCCCAGGGCGGCGGCGGCCTGGTAGGCGTCGTCGAAGAACAGCTCGTAGAAGTCGCCCATCCGGAAAAAGATCAGGGCATCGGGCTGACGCGCCTTCATCTCGAAGAACTGCGCCATCACCGGCGTCGCGCCGGTGGCGTCATAGGTCTGGAGGGTGGGAGCGGCGGGGGCGTTCATCCGCCATGACTTAACGTTTGACGCTGCTTCGCAGAAGCGACATGTAGATTGTTCTCTTTTCGTTCACGTGCTTTATTCCACCAGGCAGATGAGCGACGTGATTGTGAGGCGGTGGCTGTGGCGCCAGTTGTCGAGCAATCCCTGACAACTGATCTGGACGGGTCGGAAAAGAGCGACGGCCCGATGGGCCTTCAGTCGTTCAAATCGGCCAACAGCGCATCGGTGGTTTCGAAGCGGGTGAGCTCGCCCCGGTCGGCCGCTTCAATGGCGGCCCGCGTCGACGGGTTCGGGGTCCGCACGTCGAACGGCAAAGCCTTTTCAGCAGCCACTCTCACAAGCAACAGACGGATGGCTTCGGAGATGGTGAGGCCCATATCAGCCAGAGCCGCCGCCGCTTCTCTTTTCAGGTCAGCATCGATCCGGGCTCTAACCGTGTCCAAGGCAGCCATGACCGCATATCCGTTGATGGCCCGTAGTTGTGGCTACATTGTAGCTACAGCGCCAGAATCGTCAACCGTGAACGCCACCCCCTGCCGAGGCCAGCTGGCGGCGCCGCGCGCTCTGACCTTTGACGCCAGGGGCGCGTAATGCTGGCCCTCGAAATCACCGGCCAGTTCAAGCGTGACTACAAGCGCGAGAAGGCCGGGAAGCACACGGACTTGGACGTGGTGTTCAAGGCGCTGGCCGACTTGCTTGTCAGCGGCGAACCGCTGCCTGCCGCCAACCGGGATCACCCGCTGAAGGGGGACTGGAAGGGTTGCCGGGACTGCCACATCAAGCCCGATCTGGTGCTGATCTATCGCAAGACCAAGACGGCGATCGAACTTGTGCGGCTAGGCTCCCATAGCGAGCTTTTCGGCTAGCTGCCCGTGACCTCGTCCCAGAAGCGCTTGGCCTTGCCGACGAAATTGGCCGACTTGGGGTTCTGCTTTTCGCTGCACAGGCCGGCCAGCTCCTTGAGGAGCTCCTTTTGCCGCGCCGACAGGTGGGTCGGGGTCTCGACGAACAGCTCGACCACCAGGTCGCCGCGTTGGCGGTTGCGCAGCGACGGCATGCCCTTGCCCTTGAGGCGGACGGTCTTGCCGGTCTGGGCGCCTTCGGGGACCTTGACGGTGATGCGGCATTCGCCGTCGCACTCGTCGCCGCCCATCAGGCAGGGGGCCTCGATCTCGCCGCCGAGGGCCGCGACGGTCATCGGCACCGGCACGGTGCACAGCAGGTCCAGGCCGTCGCGCTCGAACAGCTCGTGCGGGATCACCGACAGGAATAGGTAGAGGTCGCCGCGCGGGCCGCCACGGGCTCCGGCGTCGCCTTCGCCGGCCAGGCGGATGCGGGCGCCGTCATCGACGCCGGCCGGGATGCGGACGCTGAGCACGCGCTCGCGACGCACCTGGCCATGGCCGTGGCACGACTGGCAGGGATCCAGCACCATGCGGCCCGAACCGCCGCAGCGCGGGCAGGCGCGCTCGACCGCGAAGAAGCCCTGAGTGGCGCGGACCCGGCCGGCGCCGCCGCAGGTGCCGCAGACCGTCGGGCTGGTGCCGGGCTTGGCGCCCGAGCCGTCGCAGACCTCGCAGGTGATGGCGGCCGGAACCTTGATCTCGACCTCGGCGCCGGCATAGGCCTGCTCCAGAAGGATCTCCAGGTCGTAGCGCAGGTCCTGGCCGCGTTGCGGACCGTTCGACTGGCGACGCCCGCCGCCGAACATTTCGCCGAACACGTCGCCGAACACGTCGTTGAAGATATCACCCGCGTCGCCGCTGAAGCCGCCGGCCCCGCCCTGCGGACCATTGACCCCCGGCATGGCCGAAACGGTCATAGGCCGCGCGCTTCTGGGCGTCGGACAGGACGCTATAGGCTTCGTTGATTTCCTTGAAGCGCCCGCTGGCGTCCTCGCAGCCGCCGTTGCGGTCGGGATGGTGCTCCATCGCCAGCTTGCGGAATGCGGACTTCAGGCCAGCGTCGTCGCAGGTCCGGGTCACGCCCAGGATTTCGTAATAGTCGCGCATCGTCAGCGTCTGGCGCCCAAAAGGCCCACGGGAGAGGCGTTGATAGGAGAAGAGGTGGGATGAGGCGGGCCCTGGCGCAAGGCGTCCAAGGCGCGCGGATCAAGCTGTCGCGGCCGCGAAACGCTCAAGGACCGAACGTTTCGCGGCGCGCGCATGGCGAATTACTTCGCCGGCTTGTCGTCGCCGTCGACTTCCTCGAACTCGGCGTCGACGACACCGTCGTCGGCCGGCTCGTCGCCACCGTCGGCTCCGCCCTGCTGGGCGGCGTACATGGCTTCACCCAGCTTCATCGAAGCCTGGATCAGCGTCTGGGTCTTGGTCTTGATGTCTTCGACATCATCGCCTTCCAGGGCCGCCTTCAGCTCGGTCAGGCCGGTGTCGATGGCGGCCTTCTCGGGCGCGCCGACCTTGTCACCGTGCTCAACCAAGGCCTTCTCGGTCGAGTGGACGATGGCCTCGCCCTGATTACGGGCCTCGACCAGCGCCTTCTTCTTTTCGTCCGACGCCTTGTTGGCCTCGGCTTCCTGGACCATGCGCTCGATGTCCGCGTCGCTCAGGCCGCCATTGGCCTGGATGCGGATCGACTGTTCCTTGTTGGTCGCCTTGTCCTTGGCGTGGACATTGACGATGCCGTTGGCGTCGATGTCGAAGGTGACCTCGACCTGCGGCACGCCGCGCGGGGCCGGCGGAATGCCCTGCAGGTCGAACTGACCCAGGAACTTGTTGTCGACGGCCATCGGACGCTCGCCCTGGAAGGCGCGGATCGTCACGGCCGACTGGTTGTCGTCAGCGGTCGAGAAGGTCTGCGAGCGCTTGGTCGGGATGGTGGTGTTGCGCTCGATCAGCGGGGTGAACACGCCGCCCAGGGTCTCGATGCCCAGGGTCAGAGGGGTCACGTCCAGCAGCAGCACGTCCTTGACGTCGCCTTGCAGAACGCCGGCCTGAACGGCGGCGCCCAGGGCCACGACTTCGTCAGGGTTCACACCCTTGTGCGGCTCGCGACCGAAGAAGTCCTGCACCGCCTGCTGGACCTTGGGCATGCGGCTCATGCCGCCGACCAGGATCACTTCGTCGATGTCGCTCTTCTTCAGGCCGGCGTCCTTCAGGGCCTGTTCGCACGGACCGATGGTGCGGGCGATCAGGTCATCGACCAGGGCTTCCAGCTTGGAGCGCGACAGCTTGATGTTCAGGTGCAGCGGACCCGACGCGTTCATCGAGATGAAGGGCAGGTTGACTTCGTACTGAGCCGTCGAGGACAGCTCCTTCTTGGCCTTTTCGGCTTCTTCGCGCAGGCGCTGGAGGGCCAGCTTGTCCTTGCGCAGGTCGACGCCCTGCTCCTTCTTGAACTCGTCGGCCAGGTAGTCGACGATCCGCAGGTCGAAGTCCTCGCCGCCCAGGAAGGTGTCGCCGTTGGTCGACTTCACCTCGAAGACGCCGTCGCCGATTTCCAGGACCGAGACGTCGAAGGTGCCGCCGCCGAGGTCATAGACGGCGATCTTCTTGCCGTCGTTCTTGTCCAGGCCATAGGCAAGAGCAGCCGCCGTCGGCTCGTTGATGATCCGCAGGACTTCCAGGCCGGCGATCTTGCCGGCGTCCTTGGTCGCCTGACGCTGGGCGTCGTTGAAATAGGCCGGAACGGTGATCACGGCCTTGGTCACCGGCTCGCCCAGATGGGTCTCGGCGGCTTCCTTCATCTTCTGCAGAATGAAGGCGGAAACTTCCTGCGGCGAGTAGTCCTTGCCCTGGGCCTTGACCCAGGCGTCGCCGGTCGGACCCTTGACGATGTCATAGGGGACCATGGCCTTGTCCTTGGCCACGACGGGGTCGGCGAAGTTGCGGCCGATCAGGCGCTTGATCGCGAACAGGGTGTTGGTCGGGTTGGTCACGGCCTGACGCTTGGCGGGCTGGCCCACCAGACGCTCGCCGTCCTCAAGGAAACCGACCACCGAAGGGGTGGTGCGAGCGCCCTCGGCGTTCTCGATCACCTTGGGGTTCTTCCCGTCCATGATGGCCACGCACGAATTCGTGGTGCCAAGGTCGATACCGATAATCTTGCTCATTGTGAGACCTGCAGCTCCTGATTGGCGGACGGCGGTGACAAGGGCCTTAAGGCAAGCGCCCCGGTTTTTCTCGAGCCGTCCCCGTCTGGTCGCGTTTCTAACGGTTGATCCAAATCCTTGCCGCACCAATCGACGCCGAAACGTCGAACAACGCGGAAAGCGTTCGTTCAATCGAAGTTGACGAGTCCGTCAACCCCGCTTCGAAGCCGATATGGGGGATAGCCGTCAGGCTGCAAGGCCATTCCCGCATGGAAAGAAGGGGAATCGCGATTCAACACGAAAGTGGCCGCGCCTGAAAAAGCGCGGCCATTCCGTCGAATAGGCCTGAAAAGCGGCCTGAATGCCTCACGGCCGGTCGGTCCGCGAGGCGCGTTTCCACGACTTGCTGGCCCTAGCCCTTCTTGGCGACCCAAGCGGTGATCTGGGGCAGGGCGGCCTTGCGGGCCTTGATGCGGTCGGTGATCGACGCCACCGACTTTTCCGCCTCGCCCCGAGAGGCGGCCGGCAGGTTGGCGGCGGCGTAGGCCGTGACCTTTTCGATCATCGCCGGATCCGCCGAACCGCGCGCCAGGCCCGGGATGAACTTGGTGGCCGAGCTCGCGTCGACCTTGCCGTTGACCGCGGCCTTGTGGGCGACGGCGAAGTCGAAGGCCAGGTCGGGATGCAGGCCGGCGACCCGCGAGATCATGTTGGCCGACAGGGTCTCGCCCGGCTCGTCGGTCAGGGCCAGTTCAAGCGCCCGGGCGGCCAGGGCGTCATCCTCGACCGAGGCCAGCTGGGTGTAGAGCTGGTCGCGGATCAGCGGCGTCTTCTCGGCCTGGGCCTGGGCGCGCAGGGCTTCCCAGGCCTGGGCGTCGGCATGGCGTCCGACCACCGCCAGGATCGACTTGCGCAGCACGCCGGGAACGGCGGTCGGGTCGGTCTTGTCGGCGGCGTAGCGGCGCTGGGCCTCGGCGATCACGACCGGGTCGCCGAGCGCGCTCAAGGCGCCGATCAGCGAGGTGCGCAGGGAGGCGACCGAGGTCGACTCGCCGGGCTTGGCCGTCCAGCCGACCTGGGCGAACACCGGCGACAGGCGGGCGAGGGCCAGCTTGCGGAAGGCGGCCCGGTCGGCCGGAGCGCTGTCGTACATGGCGTTGACGCCGGTCAGGATGCTCGCGACCCGACCCCAGACCTGCGGATCGGCGTCGACGGGCGTGGCCAAGGACAGATCCAGGGCGTCGGTGACGGCCTGCTGGCCGTTGAGCCCCAGGGCCCAGGCGTCTGACATGACCCCCAGCTGGTCAATGGCCCTGAGCTTGGCGAAGCTGGCCGAAACCCCGGCGAAGGCCGTGGGGGCGTACAGCGTGCGGTAATAGCCGGCCTGGCCGGCGTTGACGATGACCGGACCGCAGCCCTCGGCGCTGATCGCGCCCTTGCCGCTCTCGACCAGGGTCTTGGCGACGGTGCTGGAGCCGACGACCTCAGCCGAGACCGGCACGCGCCAGGCCAGGGGAGTCTTGGTCGGCATGTCACGGCTGAATTCGCCCTGGGTCAGGGTCACCGGGGTCTTGCCGGCCACGCAGGCGCCGGCCTCGACGGTGATCAGCGGAATGCCCGGCTGCAGGGTGAAGTCGTGGGCGATGGCGGTGATCGGCTTGCCGGCGGCGGCCTCGACTTCCCGCCACAGGTCGTCGGTGGTGGTGTTGCCGTGGGCGTGGGCCTTGATGTAACGGCGAACGCCGTCGCGCCAGGCTTCGGGCCCGACATAGGCCTCGAGCATGCCGATGACCGCCTGGCCCTTCTGATAGGTGATGGCGTCGAAGGCCTGACTGGCCTGGTCGACGGTCTCGACATGCTGGACCACCGGATGGGTGGTGCTCAGGGAGTCCAGGCCCATGGCGTATTCACGACCGGCCACCGCGCCCAGCTGGCTGTTCCATTCGGGATGGAAATGCTCGGTGGCGCGCCCCTCCATCCAGGACGCGAAGCCTTCATTGAGCCACAGGTCGTCCCACCACTGCATGGTGACCAGATCGCCGAACCACTGGTGAGCCATTTCATGGGCCACGGTGGAGTAGATGTTCTGGCGGTCAGCCTGGGTCGAGATCGCCGGATCCTCGAGCAACGCGTACTCGAAATAGAAAACCGCGCCCCAGTTCTCCATGGCGCTGAAGAACTGGCTCTGACCGGGGGCGGCGATGTGGTCCAGCTTGGGCAGCGGATAGGGCGCGCCGAAATAGTCATTGAACCACTGCAGGAGCGGTCCCGCGGACTTCAGGGCGAAGTCGGCCTTGGCCAGGTCGCCCTTCTTGGTGATCACGCCCATCTCGACGTCGCCGACCTTGGTGGTGGCGCGGTCAAACTCGCCCAGGCCGAAGAACAGCAGATAGGTCGACATCTTGGGCGAGGTGGCGAACTTGACCCGGGTCTTGCCGCCGCCGAGGTCCGTGCGGCTGGCCACCGGCATATTGCTGACCGCCATCTGGCCGGTCGGGACCACCGCCTCGAGGTCGTAGGTGGCCTTGAAGGCGGGCTCGTCCCAGGAAGGAATGAAGCGCCGGGCGTCGGAGTTCTCGAACTGGGTGTAGATCGCCCGCTTCTTGCCGGCCTCGGTGTCGTAATCGATCGAGAACAGGCCGGCCGCCTGGGTGTAGATCTGGCCGGCATAGTCGATCGACAGCACATGGGCGCCCTTGGCGACCGGCTTGTCGAAGGTGAAGGTGGCGGTCTGGGCCTCGGCGTCGACCGTGATCTTGGCCGCGCCGGAGCCGCTGAGCTGAGCGGCGCTGAAGGTCAGGTCGGCGGCCTGCAGGACGATGGTGGTGGTGGGCTCAAGCACCTGCAGGTCGATCTTCACCGAAGCGGTGAAGGCGCGCTTGTCGGCGTCAGGGGTGAAGCTGACACTGTAGTGGGTCGGCCGGGCGGTGCGCGGCAGCTGGGTGGTCACCTGGACGGCGGGCTTGGCGGCGAGCGCGGGGGCGGCGAGGCTTGGGCCGGCGGCAAGAAGAAGCGCAACCGCAGCCGCGGAGGAAAGAAGATGACGCATGTTCGACCCTGATCAGCAATTTTGTTCGGCCGCGCGGCTTGCGCAGCACACCAACACTGTTGTGCGGCGCCATCCCATTAAATCGGCGTAATGGGTAATCCACTCAGCATCATGCCGGGCTTCGACCTGTGGCCAGGGCGTCTGACGCTTGATGACCAGGGCCGGCTGGTCGACGCCGTGCTGGCCGCGATCGCGGCGGCGCCGCTGACGCACTACGCCACGCCGCAGGGCAAGGCGATGAGCGTGGG
>NZ_PEGG01000099.1 GCF_002737765.1 Caulobacter sp. B11
GTGATGTTCGCCGCCGCCGTGCAGCTGACCGACGTGCGGGCCGCCCTGGTGCGCGGGGTGCGCACCGTGGCCCTGACCCTGCTGGCCTGGCTGCTGCCGCTGATGGCCCTGATCGCCGGCGGCTTCCTGCTGACCCTGCCCTTCACCGGCCTGGCCCCGCTGTGGGCGACCAAGAGCGCCACCGCCCTGCTTCTGGTCGCCGCCGCCCTGCTGGTGCTGCTGACCAACGCCGCCTATCAGGACGGGTCGGACAAGCCGCCGCTGGTTCTGGCCTGGGCGGCGCGGATCACCGGCCTGCTGCTGGCGCCGATCGTCGGCCTGGCCGCTTATGGCCTGGCCTTGCGGATCGGTCAGTATGGCCTCAGCCCCGACCGGGTGATCGCTGCGGCCTGCGTGCTGGTCGCGGCCGGCTACGCGATCGGCTACGCGGTCGCCGCCGCGCGGCCCGGACCGTGGATGAAGACCCTGGAGACCACCAATATCGCCATGGCCTTCGTCGTGGTCGCGGTGCTGCTGGCCCTGTTTACGCCGCTCGCCGACCCGAGGCGGCTGTCGGTGAACGACCAGGTGGCGCGGCTGGAGCGCGGCAAGGTGAAGGCCGAGGCGTTCGACTTTGCGTTCCTGCGGTTCGACGCGGGTCGCGCCGGCCAGGCGGCCTTGCAGCGGTTGAAGGCCAGCAAGTCGCCCGACATCGCCAAACAGGCCCGCACGGCGATCGCCTCAACCGCGCGGCCGGCGGCCGATCAAGTCGGTCAACTCAAGAAGGTGGCCGTCTATCCCAAGGGCCGCGCCCTGCCGGCGGACCTGCTCAAGCAGGGCCTGGACGAAAGCGGCTTCCTCTGCGGCTATTCGCCCGAAAACTGCGCCGCCGCCCTGCTGGACACCGACGCCGACGGGGTCGAGGAAGTGCTCCTGTCGAACGGCAGCGCGGTTGATGTCCTCAAGCGGGGCGGCGACGGGGCCTGGTCGAAGGTCGGGGTGGCGACGCGGCCCTGCGACCAGGGCGATCTGGCTGAGGCGTTCAAGACCGGCAAGGCCAGTCTGTCAGACCCCGAACAGCGCCGCGACTTGCTGGTCGGCGGTCTGCGGTTGCGGATCAGCCCGGCCGGAAAGGCCTGCCCGACGCCCGATGGCGACAAGGTCCAGGCGAAGAACCGACCTTAGCCGCCTAACCCGCCCCCTCGCTGACCGCATTGAGCCGCGCATAGACCCCGCCCGCCGCCTTCAGCTCGGCGTGGCGGCCTTCCTCGACGACGCGGCCGTTCTGGAACACCAGGATGCGGTCGGCGCCGCGCACGGTCGACAGGCGGTGGGCGATGACGATGGTGGTGCGGCCGGCCATCAGGGCTTCGGCGGCCTTTTGAACCTGCGCCTCGGTCTCGACGTCCAGCGACGAGGTCGCCTCGTCCAGAACCAGGATCGGGGCGTCGGCCAGGAAGGCGCGGGCGATGGCCACGCGCTGGCGCTCGCCGCCCGACAGCTTGACGCCGCGCTCGCCGACCAGGGTGTCATAGCCCTTGGGCAGGGTCAGGATGAAGTCATGGGCCAGGGCCTTGCGGGCCGCGGCCTCGATCTGCTCCTGGGTGGCGTCGGGGGCGCCATAGGCGATGTTCTCGCGCAGGGTGCGGTGGAACAGGGCCGGGTCCTGGGGCACCACGGCGATGGCCCGCCGCAGCGAGCCCTGGGTGACCTTGGCCACGTCCTGGCCGTCGATGACGATCCGCCCGCCCTGCAGGTCGTGCAGGCGCTGGATCAGCTTGACGAAGGTCGACTTGCCCGAACCCGTCGGCCCGACCAGGGCCACCCGTTCGCCCGGGGCGATGCTCAGCGAGAAGCGGTCGTACAGCGGCGCGCCGGCCGACTTGTAGCGGAAGGCCACGCCCTGAAATTCGATGGCACCGGGGCCGCGCGCGAAGGCCGGCGCGCCGGGCGCATCGGCGATCTGCGGGGGCAGGCCCTCCCAGGCGGCCAGGTCCTCGGTGTCGTCCAGGCCCTTTTGCAGCATGCGGATATTCTCACCCATGTTGCGCAGATAGCCGCTCATCAGCAGGAAGGCGGTGATGGCGAAGGTCACGTCGCCGGGGGTGGCGCGGCCCTTCGACCAGGCCCAGACCATCGAGCCGGTCAGGCCGCCCTGCAGCACAACCAGCAACAGGTTCTGACCCAGCCAGACGTCGGTGAAACGGTTCCAGGTGACCATCACCGCGTCGCGCCAGTCGGCGGTGACCACGGCGATCCGGGCGGTCTCACGGGCCTCGGCCCCGAAGCTCTTGACCGTCGGGTTGGAGGTCACCGCGTCGGCCAGGGCCCCGCCGATCCGGGAATCCAGGGCGTTGGAGCGCAGGTTGGCGGGCCGCACATAGCGCTCGGTGACCAGCAGGTTGACGCCAAGATAGACGGACACACCGCCAGGCAGATCACGCCCGCCAGGGGCTCGCGCCACAGCATCATGCCCGACAGGCCCAACAGAACGATCAGGCCCGGACCCAGCCAGATGGTCGCCGCGTCGGTGACATTGTCATAGCCCCACATGGCCCGGGTCAGCTTGCGCACCGTCGCGCCGGCGAAGCTGTTGGCGTGCCAGTCGGACGAGAAGGCCTGAACGCGGGCGAAGCCCTCATTGGTCATCTCCTCCATGTTGCGGGCCGCCAGCGGGATCCAGAACCGGTGGGAGATGTTGCGCACCACGGCGAAGGCCAGATAGACGCCGATGAAGATCCACAGCGCCGTCCAGGCGGCCGGGTCGCCCCGCGGCGTTTCGACCACCGCGTCCACCAGCCGCCCCCGAGGCCCAGGGCATGGCCAGGTTCGAAGCCCACGGCCACCAGGGTCAGGCCGACGCCCGTGAAGAACAGGCCTTTGCGACGCAGCCAAAAGCGCGCGATGAAGCCCAGCACCTTGCGGTTGCTGAGCGCCCGGCGGCGCTGGCCGGTCTCGTCTTCGTCATCGATGGCGTCGGTCATGGCCGCGCTAGATAGGCGTTCAGCGCCGCCGACGCGAGCCGCCGAACGGCCGCCAGCGCAGATAGGCGAATGATCGCCCGACCCACCACCGGGGTGCGCAGCAGCGGCCGCACCGCGTGGGGACGGGTCTTGAGGAAGCACAGCACCGCGCCGATCCAGAAGACGGTGGTTGGCAGGACCGGCGTGACGATCCCCACCGCGCCACGGCGACCAGAGTCCCGCCCAGCCCGTCCAGGGCGCGTCGCGCCCCGCGGGTCAGGCGCTTCGCGAGGGTTCTGGGGTGGGGGCGTCCATGGTCAGACTGATAGCATGGCCCGCGCGCCCGCGGACTAGAAGCCGAACTCAGGCTGCATGGCGCGGGATGCTGGGTCTCGGGCAGGTGGCAGGTGAAGGTCGATCCGGCGCCGGCTCGCTTTCCAGCGCCACCCAGCCGCCGTGCAGTTCGACCAGCGCCTTGACCAGGCAGGCCAGGCCCAGGCCCGGGCCCCCCCAGGCCAAGCGCCAGCCCGGCGCCGCGATCACGGCCGACGAAGCGATCGAAGATGTGGGCCTGGACGTGGAAGGGCACGCCGCGCCCGGTGTCGGCGACGTCCAGCCGGACCTCGCCCAGGGCGCGACGGGCCGTGATCGTCACCCGGCCCTCGGGCGGGGTCTGGCGCAGGGCGTTCTCGACCAGGTGGTCCAGGGTCTGGACAGGCGCTTGCGGTCGCCGCGGATCAGACCGACCGCCTCGTCGCAAACCAGGGTCAGGGTCACGCCGCCGACCTCCGCCAACCGCTCGAAGCGGGTCTGGGCGTGGGTCAGCAGGTCTTCGACACGGATGTCCTCGATCTCCAGGGCCATCTCGCCGGCGTCGATCTGAGCCATGTCGAGCACGTCGTCGATCGAGCGGGCCAGCTGGGTGGCGGCGGACCGCACGGCGGCCACATGGCCCTTGCCGCGCTCGGTCAGTCCGTCGGCCCGCTCCAGCAATTCCGAATAGCCGATGATCGTCGTCAGGGGCGTGCGCAGCTCGTAGGAGACATTGCCGACGAAGTCGCGCTTCAGGCGCTCGGCCTCGGCCAGGGCGGCCGAGCGGTCGGCAGCTGGCGGGTGTCGGTGACGTCGGCGAAGGCGATCAGGGTCGCGCCGTCCGGCAGGGGCCGCGACTGCCAGACCACGATGCGGTTGTCTGAGGTGCGGGTCTCGCCCGAGGTGGGGGCGCGCATCTGCGGATCGGGATCGGCCACGCGCCCCTTGAGCTCGCGCCAGAACGACAGGTCGTGCAGGCGCGGCACGCACAGCTCGACCACGCCCTCGAAATCGCCCGCCGCCGTCAGCGCCGCCGGGGTGACGTTCCAGAAGGTCTCGAAGGCCTCGTTGTGCAGGCGCAGCCGGCCGTCAGAGCCAAACACCGCCACGGCGTCGTTGAGCTTGTCGAGCGTGGCCTGCTGCACCTGGATCAGGGCGTTGTACTGGGCCTTCAGCCGCAGCTCGCCGGTGATGTCGGAATAGAGCAGGAGCATGCCGCCCAGGGGGTGGGGCTGGCGCACGACGCGCAGGGTGCGGCCGTCGGGGATGTCCCACAGTTCGTCGGCCTGCGGGCCGATGTCTTCGTAACGGGCCAGTTCGGCGGCCTTCCACTTGCCGTAGTCGACGGTCTCGGGCAGGCGGCGGCGCTGACGCAGGCGGTCGAGCACCTCGCCATGGGTGGGACGTTCGGCCAGCCAGGCCGGCTCCAGGCCCCACAGCTCGGCGAAGGCGGTGTTGTGGAACGACAGCCGACGGCTCTGGCTGAAGATCGCCACCGCGTCGGCGATGTGGTTGAGGGTCTCGTCATGGGCCTCGACATGCTTCTTCAGCGTGTCGCGGATTTCCTCGATATCGGTGACATCGGCGCTGAACACCCGACCCCGCCGCCTTCCAGCGGCTTGGCGGTGAACCGGAAGGCGCGGCGGCGGCCCTGGATCGGGGCCCAGCGCACGGCTTCGCGCCGCTCGCCGCTGGTGGCGGCCTCGATGGCCAGGGCGTCGGCGGCGCGGTCGAACGACTTGCCTTCGCGGGCGGCCTTGGCGGCGTCGGGCGCGCCGATCGCCTGCAGATAGGCGGCGTTGCCCCACATCGGCCCGCCATCGGCGCCCGAGATCCAGGCCGGCTCGACCAGGCCGTCGACAAAGGCGGCGAAGCGGGCGGCGCTGGGCAGCCCCGCATCGTCGGCGCTGGAGGCGGCCAGTCGCAGCCAGGCCAGGGCCCCGGCCGCGCGGCCCTCGACCGTGACGCAGCCGCCCGCCCCGCGCGCCTCGAAGGCGCAGGGCTCGCCACGCTCGAACAGGCCCTTGAGCCGCGCGGCATAGTCGGGATCAGCGCGGCTCAGGGCGTCGACAATGGCCTGGGCCTCGGCGCCCACATTCAAGACGCTGGCGCAGGCGGCCAGGCTGTCCTCGCCCGAAACCAGCCGCGCCTGGCCGTCCTCGACCGCCACCAGAGCGCTGTCAAAAGCCTCGGCCGAGGCCTGGGCGGCCATGGACCCGGTCTCCACCGCCGTCAGCTTCGCCTGCAGGGCGTCGATGCGCGCCTCGAAACGGCGGCGCTGGGCCAGAGCCCACAGCGTGGCGCAGATGGCCAGGCAGACCGCGCCGGCCGCCGCAGCGAGGATCAGATCGGGCGAGGTCATCGACAGGTCGCTGAGTCCCAGGGAAAAGGCGCAGGATGAGGTAGGGCGAACAGGAAGCGAATCAGAGTTTCAGCTTAGTGCGCCCGAGGCCAGAGCGCGATGCGCCCTGGCGCGCACGCGCGATCAGCCTATCTGAGGTCCATGACCCATACCGACCGCCCCGCGCCGACTCTCGACGATTTCGCCCTCCTGGCCCGCCGCGCCTTCGAAAATCTACCGTCCACCTTTCGTGACCTGTCGGGCGACGTGATCATCCGTGTCGACGATTTCGCCAGCGACGAGGTGCTGGACGAGATGGACATCGAAGATCCCTTCGAGCTGACCGGCCTCTATCAGGGGGTCGATCTGGCCCATCGGTCGGTGCTCGATCCCCACCCCCATCCCTCGATGGTGTTCCTCTACCGGCGCCCGATCCTCGACGAATGGTGCGAGCGCGGCGACGTCTCGCTGGGCGAGCTGATCAGCCATGTCCTGGTCCACGAGATCGGCCACCATTTCGGGCTGTCGGACGACGACATCCATCGCATCGAGGATCAGGCATGACGGCGACATCCTTCGATC
>NZ_PEGG01000100.1 GCF_002737765.1 Caulobacter sp. B11
GTCCACAGCTTCTGGGCTGCTATGTAGTCGAACCACCGTGGATCCTGGACGGCTGTGATTACGACATCCCATAGGTCCCGCTTGTTTGTGAACAGCCAGGAGACGATCGATAGCTCGAGCTCGCTCCTTCCCTCGAACGGAGTTTCCAGCAGAGCCTTCGCCTTGCGCCGCCGCCATGCTTTGGGTTGTTCGACGAGGTCAGCGAGCGCGCCAAGATCGCGCCAGAGCGCAGCATGGCGGTCAGCTTCACCCTTGCGTCCCCGTCGGTAGCCTAACGGCCGCACGGCGATGGGTGCCCAACGATCCCCCTCGCCGGAGCCGGCCTCGTCGAAGGCGTCGAGCGCATAGACCGGCTGCAAGTCGCTGAACCGCTCGCGATCAGCTTCGAGGACGTTGAGGAAATATCGGATCGGCGCGTCGCCCGCGCTGTAACCGACCAGCACGAGGGTTTTGCATCGCACGAGGTCGAACAGAAACCGGGCGGCCCACCCGGACCGCATGTAGGCCTCGCCATACTCGGCGCTCGTAAGCACAAGCGGCGTTCCCGCGATTTTCACCACAGGATCGTCAAGACGGCCGTGGAGATGGATGATTCCGCCAAAATCGTCCGCTCCCGGCAGCGGCAATGCTTGGCCCGCGAAACTTTCGCCAGCCGCAACCCCAGCGTCCTCCACCTCATCCAGCGCGCGCTCGAAGAAGGTGTCGAAATTCGTGGTGACGATGGCAACCCGGTTGTCGAGGTTCCTGGACAGGCGAAGGATCGTCTTGTGTTTTTCCAGTTGAGGGTCGGCTACGACTAGGAGGCGGCGCACAGTTTCGTGCATCGCCGAGCGGTTCGACAGCCTCCGCGCCAGCGAGCCCAGCACTTCTTCGTAACGAAAAGCATCGCGGGCTTCACGCTCACCATCCTCAAGGCCGACGCCTAGCTCTTGGAAGACGCGGGTGACCAGGCCTCCAAAGCCAGGAAGCTGAGGCGTACTGACTCCTGCTCCGCAGAGGAAAAGAACCTTTCCATCCAGTAGCCCGTCGACTAACTCAGTGGGAAAGTCGGGGCCATCCTCGGAAAATCGGAGACCCATCGTCAGCGCCGACCCGGCCCAGGGACATCGGGGCCCATTGCGCAGACCACCCGGTCCACGCCCACAACGGTGTCAGTGCTGGGAATTGCTTCGGTCACGCGACGTCCGACTCGGGCAACAGTGAAATTTCGTCAGCTTAAGTATCGGCCTTTGAAGCTGCATTGGACAGAGTGATCCACTAAGACGCACGCGCTTGGGGATAGCGCCGGAAACCGACGCGGACCCGCTGTCGAAGGGAGACGCATCCGGGCACTCCAAGCAACACCCGGCGACCCGAAGGCACCTTATTTGCCCCGGTAGTATCGGATCAGCGGTTCATGCTCGATGCTGTCGGGCTGCATGTGACGATCCAAGACATCCACGGCCTGAGACGGGTCTGGCGCGAGGAACTCCTTGTCGATCAGGACCATCTGCGTTGAGGCCAGCTCACCCGCCTTAAGCTTGTAGAGCATGCGGTAGAACCCCTCGAACTGGTCACGGTTTTCACGCTCGCTGATGTTCTTCATCGCCGAGTCGATGATGAGGAGTTCCGGCAGGGGCGCCTCGAGCCGTGTGGCGATCCGGTGCACCGCGATCGCAAAGCAGCATTTGAACAGGGTCTTCTTTCCGCCACTGCTCATCGAGGTGAATGTCGATACGGTCTGATCGGCGGGGTCTGTGCTGTAGACGGCCGGATAGAAGGAGGGTGGCTCCAGGGCGACGGAGTCCTCTCGGGTGATGCCAGGCACTCCGGATTGAACAAGGGCGTCGAGGAAGTAGGCACCAAGTTGTTCGAGGCTGCTGCGATCGGACTCCGCAGCGGTGCGGGCCTCCTTCAGCGCCTCACGCATTACCTGTTCCATGGCCACGATCTGGGCATGGGCCTCCCGTTGCTCGCGCAGCAGATCCGGCAGACGCAGCAACCAGCCGAGGCTATCAAGCTCGGCCTGGAGCGCTGCGCGCTCCCGCTCCTTGAGCAGGACTGTGGACAGGAAGGCCGAGTCCGCTTCCTCGGCTGCACGGTTACGTTCGACTTCGAGGCCCGTCTTGAACGCCAGAAGGGCGTCCCGCCTGCGGCGGAGCCGCTCCAAATTGCCGTCGATTGCGCGGATGGCGTCGTCGAGATCGGCCCGTCGGGCTTCTATGTCCCGCTCGATCGCCGCCTGTTCGGCAGCGTCCGCCAACTCCATCCGATCCTCTTGGCCGCAGACGTCGCAACACAGGCGCGGGCGCTCGGGAAGGTGTTGCAGGCATCTGGGACAGTCGACGAACTCGACGCCTCCGAGGATGGCGCGCGCGGCCGAAGAGCGCCTAAACTTCAGCCCCAGCATCTCGATTTCGTTACGGTGCCGGATATGACGCTCCCGGACCTCGGCCAGCTCCCGGGTCGTCTCGTCGATCCGGTTGATGAGACCGCCCAGTTGCGTCGTCTTTCGGGCGATCAGGTCCAGTGCATGATCGGTTTGTTGGACCTTCGTCACCTCACGCAGCGTCCGGATGTCCTCGTCGGCGCGTGACAGAGCGAGTTTCAGCGACGCCTCCCGCTCCGCGATCTGGAGCTCGGAGCCAGCGCCGACATCTTCCAGCGTCTTGGTCAGACTGGTGATCGCGGCGGCCCTCGCCGTTCGGTTGGCCCGCAGTTGATCGAGCTCGGCCTCCAGATCAGCGACCCGCTCGTCGTGGTAGCCGATGACATAGCGGATCACATCCCGGCTCTTCAGGCGGAGATAGAACTCCGCGTCCTCCTCAAGATGGAAGAACGAACTGTCGATGTCGTCCTGGTCGAGATAGCAATACCAGAATAGGTCGCGCAGCGAGAGGCGGACCATCTTGCTCTCGGCCTTCAGCTTGCTCTTGCGAACCCGCGGGGGCTGGATGCCGGACAGCCAGAAAATCAAGTCCGACAGCGTTTCGATGTCCGTCTGGGCGATCACCTCGCCCGCCGCAGTTCGAGCCGGAATCACGACCGAGTGGACATCGCCGTCGACCGTCCAGCTCGCGAGCACGTTGCTCGCGTCCCGCTGACGCTCGATAGACAGAACCGATCGTTCCAGTTCCACCGTTAGGGTCGCACCCACGAACTCCGCCTGCAGGGCAGACGACAGTTGGATCGTCCCACCGAGGCAATAGTCGATGAGTTTCGCGATACTGGATTTGCCCGCGCCCATCTGCCCCCAGAAGTAGGAGACGTCCGCGAACGTCAGGATCTCCTGACCCTGCCTGAGGTCCAGGACGAGAGACTTGAGAACGAACTTCATAGAAGGTCACCGTCCATGCCAGTTCCGACGTCGGCGGCGATTTCCTGCCCCCATTTCATTCCCGTTATTTCCGGGACGATCTCGTAAACGAAGTCCTTGAGCCGGGTACCGGACATGTCGCCCACAGTCTTCATGACGATCGTCGCGCGATCTGCCAGGTCGGCAAAAATCGCTTGTGCTGAGAGATTATCAGCGAGGGTGCGCCCCTCCTCCGTCAAGCCGATTTCGATCTTCCGTCCCTGGAGTGAAACCGTGAGGAGGCCGCGCGACGTCAACAACGAAAGCCAGCGCCTGTACCGGCTGTCCCATGGGCCGTAGCGGAATCGGATCATCTTGGTTTCGACGGTCGTCCGCTCTCTGGGTAGGAGGTCAAGGCCCGAGGTCGATTTCCCCAACCGGAGCAGCGCACGTTCTAGATAGACCGGATAGCGTAGCAAGAAGTCGAGCTTGGCCAGTTTGGTGATGCCCTCGACCGGCTTGGGGGTCCGGCCGCGTTTGTCCGCACACCGGAGTAGGATGAGCAGCCGCATCAGGTGCAGGCCGTCGGTGTTCTCGGCGCGTGCTGCGGCCTTGAGGAGGCCGAGGCTCACGGCCGCTCCTCCTCAACGACGAAGCGCTTGCTCCACCACACGCGGCACGCCCGGGTCAGCATCGCAGCGACGCCCACCAGCACCTCGTAGGGGTGTCCGCCCAAAAGTGTTCGACGATCAGTCTCGAGACGGCGCAACCGGGCATTGATGTCCGAGAGCATGGCGCCGCCGAACTCTCCGTCCGGCTTCTCCGCGCCATAGTAGGCCTCGATGCACTCGCCGTGAACGGCCTCCTCGACCTGCAATAGCTGCCGTTCTGCGGTTGCGGGATCGCGCGCCTGTTCCTCCAACAGGGCGTACTCGGCGGCGCGCTCCTTCGCGGTCATATAGCCGATCGCGCCTTCGAGTCCCCCGGCCTTGAGCTTCTGCTCGAGAACGCCCGCCAGACGGGGACCGCCCGGAACGAGGGTTGGCGTACCCAGGTACTGTGGCTGCTTCATTGGCACCGCCGGCGGAGTGAAGACGACGTCGGCGCAGGTGATCCGCTTGCCCGCGATAACAGGATCCTCGACGTCCTTTGTGAAGACGCTGCGGATGTGCCGAACCGGGTCCGTGACCTGCAAGGAGGCGGCCCTGTGAACGCGGGCCACCAGGTCGTCCCGCAGATCGGACAATTGGGTCGCGTTCAGGGCCTTACATTCGTCGAGGCTGCCGAGGTGTTCATGTGCGAGGGAGGCATCGAACTCAGATCGGGAGGGGCCTTTGAGGATCTCGAGCCGCTGCAGGACGTCGAACAGGGTCTGGCGGTCGGCGGCCAGGGTGCCCGCCAGGGCATTAAAGGCTTCAAGAAAAGGTGCCTTGAGATCCGCCAGGCTTGCGCGGGACCTGATGTGCTCGAGCATAAGGTTAGGGCACCGGCCGCGGCGCTTCTGATCCTTGACGTCATCCCCGACCTTGTCGACATCCGCGTTCGACACGAAGAAGAACCGCTCTATCTGCGTACTGTAGGTCGTCAACAGATCGACGAACCGACCGATAGAGCGGACGAGCGCATCGTCGGTTAGCTTCCACGGACCGTTCTCAGGCGTAGAGGTCTTGATCTGCCATCCGTCGAAAAGACCGGACCGCGCCTCGCAGAGAAGATCCTCGTGGTGCTCACAGTAGACCCTGACATAGTCAAGCGAGCCGCGCCGGACCGCCGCCAGGATGATGACGCCGTACTGATGCTGATATCGGAAGTTCCGCTCGGATTGGTCGCCCGGGTCCTCGCTCCGGACCTGATCGATCCTCGACTCTGACAGCACGTCGCTGGCGTTGTCGCTCGAACCCATCACCTGCGGCCGCCCCTCCCGCGTTTATCCGACACTTCTCCGTCTAAAGCGACGCTAGACGTCAGGCGAACACAGATCAATGAGCACACTCTCTACGCGAGACTGGAAATCGCAAAGCGGGCGGATGGCGGTCCAGGGAATCGAGGTCAGGCCTGCTCCCAATCCGGCCGGCCCTTTTTGGCCGCGCGCGTCGCCGTATCTCGCGCTCGTCGGGACAACCCATGCATCGAAGATCGCACTCGCAAGGTGGGGAACTTGGACTCAAACCTAGAACGACGGTAACAAAAGCCTTCTTTCCGAACCGCTGCTACGAGTCATGAGCACCGGCCTTAGGATCCGGTTGGCGGTGCCTTGTTCGCCGCCCGAAAGCAGACCTTCCCAAGGTCAGAGATGAGTCAGGACAAGACCATCCTCAGCGCTCAGCCCCGATCCGAAAACCGCTCAAAGGCCGTGATCTTCTTCATCAGCGGATCGATCTCGCCGCGATAGATCTCAGCCCGCAAGAACGCGATCTCCGCCTCGCGATCGGCCTCATCGACGTCAATGAACCAGGCTCGCGGCGCCGGCCC
>NZ_PEGG01000101.1 GCF_002737765.1 Caulobacter sp. B11
CCTGACATCGCCAACGCCTCGCGGCCGATGAAGAAGTCCGAATTCGACGCCTGCAAGGCCAAGGGCGTCAAAGACATCATCGAGATCAAGATCGGCTTCGACGGCATCGTCGTGGCCATGGACAAGTCGGCCCCGAACTACAATTTCAAGCTTGAGCACCTCTATATGGGCCTGGCCCAAAGCGTCTCGCGCGGCGGCCAGTTCGTCAACAATCCCTACAAGACCTGGAAGGATGTCTCGGGCGAACTGCCCAGCGGCCGCATCCTGGTCTATGGTCCGCCGCCGACCTCCGGCACGCGTGACGCCTGGTCGGAACTGGCCATGGAAGGCGGCGCCAAGAAGATCCCGGCCCTCAAGGCCCTGTCGGACACCGACGAAAAGGCCTTCAAGACCCGGTCGCATCAACTGCGTTCGGACGGCGCCTGGATCGACGCCGGCGAGAACGACAACGCCATCGTCGGGACCATCGAAAAGACCCCGGGCGCCTTGGGCGTGTTCGGCTATTCGTTCCTCGAAGAGAACGCCAGCCGCATCAAGGCCGCCAGCGTCAACGGCGTCAAGCCGACGCCCGCCACGATCGCCAGCGGCGCCTATCCGGTGTCGCGGACCCTGTTCATCTACGTCAAGAAGTCCAGCGTCGGCGTCGTGCCCGGCCTGAAGGACTTCCTGACCGAGTTCACCTCGGACGCCGCGGCCGGCCGGGGCGGATACCTTTCCCAGCGTGGCCTGATCCCCCTGCCGCCCGCGCAGCACGAGGCCATGAAAGCGACCGCCGCCAAGCTGACGCCGATGGCCGCGCCGAAGAAGTGAGTTTGAGCCGCGCGGGCGGTTTACGCCCGCGCGGTTTCGTCCCATCAAGGCCCCACCAGCACCTTGGGGGCGCCACGGCTTGACCATTGACGATCTCTGGGCCGTTTCGACGGTGGTGCTGGGCCCCTTCATCGGCAGCTTTATCGGCCTGCTGACGCTTCGCCTGCCGGCCGGACGCGCCTGGGCGGCCTCGCGTTCGGCGTGCGACGCCTGCCAGCGTCCGCTCGGCGTCGTCGATCTGTTTCCGCTGCTGAGCTATCTCTGGCTGCGGGGCCGCTGCCGGACCTGCAAGGCGGCCATACCGCCCCGCTATCCTCTGCTCGAAGGCGCATGCCTGCTCATCGCCCTTTGGAGCGCCCTGAGCCAGACAGGCCCCATGGTTCCTGTCACGGCCATCCTCGGCTGGTGGCTTTTATTGATCGCCACGATCGATTCCGAGCACCTGTGGCTGCCCGACATCCTGACCCTGCCCTTTGGCCTGGCCGGGGCCGTCCTGACCATCGGCGTCGCGGACGCTGCGCCCTGGACGCCCCTGCTCGGCGCGGCCCTGGGCTATGGCGGGCTCGCGGCGATCGCCTGGCTTTACCGGCGGATGCGCGGTTTCGACGGCATGGGCGGCGGTGATCCCAGGCTGCTGGGCGCGATCGGGGCCTGGGTCGGCTGGCAGGGCCTGCCCTCGGTCCTGATCTGGGCGTGCCTGGCCGGTCTGAGCGTGGCCGCGGCTCAGGCGATCGTGCGCAAGCGCCTATCCCCCGGAGAACAGTTGCCCTTCGGCGCCTTTCTGGCCGTCGGCGCCTGGTTGACCTGGCTCTGGGGGCCGTTGCACTCGCTACTTCGCGCGGGCCTGGGCTGAGCGGGTCCACTGGCCGTCAACGGTTCGCCGCGCGCCGACGGCGTCACGCAGGAAGCCATTGGCCAACAGACTCTGGATCGTCGGCTCATCCGTCGTGACGATCATCGTCTCGACCTGAAAGCGGCCCGTTCCGTCGATCCGGGTGGCCAGAGAGACCTTGGCGGCGCCGGCCGCGCCCGACAGGGTCGAGACCCAGCTTTCACGCCGGCAAACCGGCGCGCCGCTCAGCACCACGCCGCCCAGTGGACCTTCCCCCGCCAGACGAAGCTGGATCTGGCCGCCGGCGCGAACGCACTGGCCCTTGCGAAACACCGCGGCCGCGTCCTTGAACGTCGCGACGCCCGCCAACGGCAGCCCCACCGCGGTCAGGTCGACCGGCATGCGCCAGGTCAGGCCTTCGACACCGCGTTTGGCGCCGCCGGGAAACAGAACCGCCTGTCCATCGAAGCCCGCCGTCTGGCGGAGTCCAAGACGCGCCTGACCGGTCAACAGCGCCAGGGGCGACAGGCCGAGCTTGAGGTCTCCGACCGGGCTACCCGCCATGACCACATTGTCCAGGCTTCCGCTCCAGACCGTACCCCGGGCCCCGCTCGCGCTCATTAGGCCTGTTCGGCCAAGGGCGGAGGTCACCAGGCTGACCGGCGCGAGGATCAGGACCATGGCCAGGACCAACCCGACCAGCAGGGCGACAAGCGTGCGATTGCTCATGATCCGGCCCCGGCGAAGGTGATCTCGGCCTCGACGAGCCCGCCGTCGCGGCGCGAGGCGGTGAAGTCGGCGACGACGACGCCGCCCTCTTGCTCCAGGGCCGCCACCCAAGGCAGCAGGGCCCGGGCGTCGATGGCGTCGATCCAGATGGTGAAGCCGCCATTGGCGTCCTGACGCCGACGGGAGATCGGCACGCCCGCCTTGGCGGCGCTGGCCTCGACCAGGGCCTGAGGCGCCCCGACGCTGCGACCGGAGCGCGGCGCGGACGCCGCCGCCATGGCCTTGAGACTGACCAGTCGCACCGCCGCCGCCTTGACCCGAGCCTGTTCGGCCTGGGCGGCGTGGCGCAGGGGCGAGACCACGCCGTACCAACCGCCGACTCCCAGGACGATCACCAGCATGACGGCGAGCAGCACGCGCTCGCGGTCCGAACGCGACAGCCACCATTGCCGCGCGGCCTCGATCTGACCGATCATGGCTGTCTCCTGACGATGAGATCGCTGGTGATGCGCGCGCCTTCGGTGACCGTGCTTTGCTCGGTAACGGTCAGGCCGGCGGTCTTGGCCGCGACGCGAATCTGGTCGATGTCCGAATACTGGCCATAGGCGATCGCTGAACGGATCGCGCCGTCGTCGCCGTAAACCAGGGTGTCCAGCGTCACGCCGGGGGCGGTCTGCATCATGGCGAAATAGCGGGCCGCCAGATCGCTGAAGCCTTGGCGGCCCTGGGTGGCCGTCAAGCGGGCCAGGGCGTAGGCGGCGGGATCCTCATAGCGGGAGGCCTGCGGAACCAGCGACACCGCCAGACGGGCGGCGCGCTTTTCCAGAGCGTTGGCGGTCATCCGGTCATTGATGATCTGGGCGCCGAACAGCAGGAGCGGCGAGATCACCAGGACGGCGGCCAGGAGAGCCAGGCGCTTCAGGTTCCGGACCGCCGGGCCCCGGCGGATCGCGAACGCCCCCTGCAGCAGGTCGATCACCGGCGCCTGGGCGCCCGCCACCAGCCAGGCATCCAGGTCCTCTACCTCGATGTAGCGATGCGGCCGGTCGCCGACGAGCAAGGCGGCCAGGTCGGGCTCGACATTAAACGCCCTGCCCGGCTCGCGCAGACCGACGCGCGCCCCGAACGGCGCGAGGATCAACTGACCCGCCGCATCCTCGGGCAGCAGCAGATAGTCCGGGATCAGGGCTTGGGGCGTGACGCCGTGGGCGGCGGCCAGGTCCAGCCAGGCCGTCAGCCTGGCCGTAGCCGTCCAGGCCACCAGGGTGCGCCCGGCCTCGTCCACGCCGCCGACCGCGATGTGCAGCCCCCGTCGCCGAGGGCGACCTCGTCCTCGAGCCGGAAGGCCGCCGCCGAGCGGGCCTGGGCGGGGCTGCCCACCGGCAGGTCCATCCAGCGGGTGACGACATCGGCGCCGGGCGCGACCAGGATCGCGCCGCCCTCGAGCAGTTCGTCGCTCGCCAGGCGGCGGCGCGTGATCGCGACGCCATCGGCCTCGATCAATTCAGGCGGGTCGCCGCTCTGCGGCGGCAGGATCAGGAGGCGCAGTACGGTCATTCGTCCGAGGTCCAGCGTCGCGCGACCAGCGTAACCGTGCTGGCCGAGCGGGTTTCGAAAAGAGCGGTCATGAAGATCGGCATGTCGGCGAAGACCACCTGACTGCTGAGGGCGAAGAAGCGGGTGCGGAAGCGAACCTGCTCGCGCACCACATCGCCCGGCGGCGTGGCGACCAGGGCTTGCTCGCCCCAGAACGCCTGGGCGTCGGACCAGCCCGAGGCCGGCCGGCGCTCCAGCACGCTCCGCGCCGTTTCCCGGCCGACCTTGCCCTCGGTCAGGGCGGTCAGCAGCAGGCCGCGCTCCGGCGACAGGGTGTTGAGGTTGATCGGCGACAGGTCTGTGGTCGGCAGGGCGCAGACATAGGGCCGCAGGGCCGCGTAGACCTGGGGCGAGAAGCCGTGCACGGCCCGCAACTCGCTGACCTCAGCCATCGGCCCGCCGGCGGTCCGATACGGCTCGGGCTGGTTGACATAGCCCTGGTCCTCGGCGTCCGCCTGGCCGACGTCATTGCTGTCCATCCACTCGGCCAGGGTGTCGGCCAATTGCTTGGGATTGGGCGCGCCGACCAGCGACAGCAGAGTGGCGAATTGGCGCACGCCGAGGTCGCGCCGCCGAAACGGCTCGCCCTGGTCGGCCTCGACGACGCTGTTGAGGTTGAAGCACCCGG
>NZ_PEGG01000102.1 GCF_002737765.1 Caulobacter sp. B11
AACGCCTGTCTGATCCTGCCGCTGCCACAAGGATCTGGACCAGGCCCGCGAGGCCGCTTCCAGCCAGAAGATCGGCACCACCGGCCGCGGCATCGGCCCAGCCTATGAGGACAAGGTCGGCCGTCGGGCCATCCGCGTCGCCGACCTCGCCGATCCGGAGGCCCTGAGGCCCAAGATCGAACGCCTCCTGTCGCACCACTGCGCCCTACGTCGCGGCCTGGGCCTGCCGGAAGCCAATGGCGACGAACTGTTTGACGCGCTGATGACCTGGCCCCGCGTGTCCTGCCCTATGCCCAGCCCGCCTGGCGGGTCCTGGACCAGGCCTACAAGGCCGGCCGCCGTATCCTGTTCGAAGGCGCCCAGGGCGCGCTGCTCGCACGTCGGACCACGGCACCTATCCGTTTGTCACCTCGTCCAACACCGTGGCGGGCCAGGCCTCGGCCGCAGCGGCATGGCCCTTCGGCGACGGCGCTACGTGCTGGGCATCGTCAAGGCCTACACCACCCGGGTCGGCGAAGGTCCGTTCGCGGCTGAGCTCTTTGACGAGTGGGCGTGCATCTGTCGACCGTCGTCGCGAGGTCGGGGTCAATACCGGCCGGGCCCTCGTCGCTGCGGCTGGTTCGACGCCGTGCTGGTGCGCCAGTCCGTGGCCATCAACGGCATCCACGGGGTGGCTCTGACCAAGCTGGACGTGCTGGACGGCCTCAAGACCCTGAAGATCTGCGTCGGCTACAAGATCGGCGACAAGGTCGTCGACTATCTGCCGGCCGGCATGCGCGACCAGCAGGCCGCCACGCCGATCTATGAGGAGATGGACGGCTGGAGCGAAAGCACCGCCGGCGCGCGTTCCTTCAAGGATCTCAACGCCAATGCGGTAAAGTATGTTCGGCGTGTGGAAGAGCTGATCGGCGCGCCCGTGGCCCTGCTGTCCACCAGCCCCGAGCGTGATGACACCATCCTGATGCGCGACCCGTTTCAGGGGTGAAGCCGGGCCGCTGGGCCGGTAATCTAAACGCTTGGTGAACCTTGTTCGCTTACCTTGGCAGTTGACGTTGCGAGGGTGGGGCGCTTGGGTCTGCGGGAATTTCTGGATGACGGTCGCGAGGGGGCTTCGCTGACCATGAGCCGTCGCGGCCGCGTCAGTCGCCTTCTGGCCATGTCCATGGTCGGCGGTCTGCTGGCCGCCAATTTTGGCTGGCCGGTGGCTGCGGCCTGGATGGCGGCCAATCTGTCCCTCGAAGCCTGGCTGCTGGTGCTGCAGGTGCGGTTCAAGCCACGCCCAGACGGCCGCACCTCGCTGCTCATACGGCTGGGCCCGCCGGCGGCGTTCAGCACTCTGTGGTCTGTGATGGCCGCGCTCAGCTGGATCCACGGCACGCCGGCGATGCAGTTCGCCGCCCTGGTCATCCTGTTTGGCTTGCTCGTCGAGGGGCTGAAATACGCTGTTGTCAGCCGGTCGGCGCTGCTGGCCATGATGCCGGGACCGTTCACGGCCCTGTTGCTCGCGCCCACCGTATTCGGCGGCTTTACCGGGTGGGAAAGGGTCGTGGTGATCGTCATCCTGGTGTCTCTTGGCGCCTATGTGCTGGAGGCCACCCGCCAGCTGCGGGCCAGCGCCCTGGCGCTGGAAAAGGCCCAGGCCCAGGCCGATGAGGCCAGTCAGGCCAAGTCGGCCTTCGTGGCGATGATGAGCCACGAGCTCCGCACCCGATGAACGGCGTTCTGGGCATCGCCCACGCCCTGGGCCAGACCAAGCTGGACGCTCGCCAAGCCGCTTATCTGGAGATGATCGTCCAGTCCGGCGACGGGCTAATGACCATTCTCAACGACATCCTCGACCTGTCGAAGATCGAAGCCTGGAAGCTGGAACTGGAGGTGGTCGCCTTCGATATTCGCCGGCTGAGCGGCCAACTACATCTGGTTTGCAGCGAGACCGCCCGCCTCAAGGGGGTGGAGTTGGCGCTGGAGATCGACCCCGAGACCCCGACCTGGCTGGCCGGGGATCCGATGCGCGTGCGGCAGATCCTGCTCAATCTGGTCTCCAACGCCCTGAAGTTCACCGATGCCGGGCGGGTGGCGGTTCGCATCGCCCCCGATGCGGCGGGCGGCGTGATCGTGACGGTGAGCGACACGGGTGTCGGCCTGAGCCTCGACCAGCAGACGCGCATGTTCAATCCGTTCATCCAGGGCGACCGCTCAACCTCCCGCCGGCACGGCGGCACCGGGCTGGGTCTGACGATCTGTCGCCAGCTGGCGGAATTGATGGGCGGACGCATCACCGTCGAAAGCGTGCCGCGGCAAGGGTCGGTCTTCACGGTCTACCTGCCGCTGGCCGCCGTCGAGCCCCCGACTCTGGCCGGCCTGGCGGGGGCGACCCTGGACCTGACCCATGCCCGGGTCCTGGTGGTCGACGATAACCCGATCAACCTGACCGTCGTGCGGGCGATCCTCGAGGCGGCCCAGGCCGTGATCGCCACCGCCAGCGACGGTCGCAAGGCCCTGGCGCGCCTGAGGGTCGAGGATTTCGACGTCGTGCTGATGGACGTCCACATGCCCGACATGGACGGAATCGAGGCGGTTCGGCGCATTCGGGCGGGTGAAGCCGGCCGCGTCGATATTCCGATCATGGCCCTGACCGCCGACGCCATGGCGGGCGAGGCCGAGCGTCTGGTTCGTCTGGGCTTTGACGACGCCCACGCCAAGCCGATCCAGCCGGCGGGTCTGCTCGAGGCGGTGGCGCTGCTGCGCCAGGCTGGACGGCAGGTCGAGATCGAAGACGTCCCAAGATTGCGGCGCGTTCACTGATCGCCGTTCGGTTAGCGATTGTTTAGCCGCCGCCGCGCTATCAGACGAACTGAGCAAGAGGTCGAGAACACGTGTCCGCAGGACGAAAACTCAAGCCGGTCCAAAAGGCTGACAGGCTGACGCGTAGCTTGCGGGCCCTGGAACGCACGGCGTCGACCAGCAGGGTGCTGAATCTTTTGGCCATCCAGGCGGCCAGCGGCCAGCGGCCCGACTACGCCGAAGCGCCGATGTTCCGGAACCGCGTACTGAACTCGGCCATGGTGGTGCGCCATCGGTTGCGGGCCGACGACCTGTTCCTGTTTGAAGACGCCCGTCCCAACGCCACCAAGATCATTATCCCCTTCGAGCGCAGCGACCTGGCCCTGGGCGGCCAGTCTTTCTTCGTCGGGCAGCGCGGCTGGGTGGACCTGATGCGCGAAGCCTGCAGCGACTCGTCCGATATGGCTCGCGACCTGGCCACGCTGCGGATGATCGATCAGCTGCCGTCGCTCGATCCTTTCCTGCTGCGCGAGCACCTTCGCCGCCACGGCGTCGTGGTCGCCCCCTGCTATTTCGCCCTGTCGTCCAGCGATCTGGAGCAGATGCAGGGCTTCGTCATCACCGAGATGTCGCGCCTGATCGCCCTGGCCTATCGCGACAGCGGCCAGATGAACGGCGCCCACACGGCCCGCCTCGTCGAGGCGCTGTTGTCGACCGATGTCGACGAGCGGTTGGAGCCGCTGCGCCAGACCCTGGTGATGGAGGGCGACAGCTTCAAGGAGGGCGTCTTCAGCTGGAAGGGCTTCCTCTACTATAAATGGATGCTGGACCGGCTCTGGTCGCAGCTGTCGGGCGTAGCCGATGAAATCGGCCGGCTGACCGTCACCGGCAATCGCGACACCGAAACCGCCCGCTATATCGATGACGTGCGACGCCGCCTGCAGGTCAGCATCGTCGCCGAGCGCAATTCGGTGCTGCGGGCGATCAAGGTCTATGACGACGCGTTCGAAGACCTGATCGAAAACGGCAAGCCCCAGGCCTTCCGCGCGTTCCTGTGGCGCGCGCCCGAGATGTTCCTGTCGCTCGGTGAAAAGGTCGGAGTCATCGCCCATATCGCCAGTTTCTGGCGCTATCGTTTCCCGCTCGGCACGGCCCTGATGGTCCATGTCGACGAGGCCGTCGACATCCTGCAGGATTTTGACGCCAGCCTGAGCGTCACCCTTCCCGGTTAGGACACCGCCCTTTTGGGAAGGGGTTTTTTACCAACCATCACCTAGACTGCCGTTACGTCCAGTTGGAGCTCCCGAGTCGCGTGTTCGACGACAATCCACGAACTCTGCAGCGCGTCTTCGCGAGAATTCAACGGGTGCTGATCGTTGATCCGAGCACGGCGGCCGTTCGCCTGCTCGGCGACCAACTGCGCCATGTCGGCCCGATCCAGATCTACAGCGCCGCGACGGTTGAGGCCGGCTACGGCATGGCCCGCACCACCGACCCGATGCTGATCTTTGTCGAGCAGGCCTCATCGGGCTGCGATGGCCAGGCCCTGGCCCGCAAGATCCGTCGCAGCGAACTGGCCTGCCGCGAGAACCCGATCATCATGTGCACCGCCGAAGCCACGGCCGAGGCGATCTTCGGGGCGCGCGACGCCGGCGTGCATGAATTCATGCGCAAGCCCTTCACGATCAAGGATCTGGAACGACGGCTGGAGGCCGTGACCCTGAAGCCGCGCGACTGGGTCGAGGCGGTGGAATATGTCGGTCCCGACCGCCGCCGCTTCAATTCCGCCGAGTACAAGGGGCCGCGCAAGCGAAAGGCCGACGCGGCCGGCTCCGTCGCCGCGCGCCTGTCGCAGGCGCTGCGGATCATCAAGTCAGCCGCCCAGGCGCTCGACTCCGATCCCAATCAGGCCCGCCGCGCTCTGGCCGCCCAAGCCGTCGAGCTCAAGAAGATCGGCCTCGCCGTCAAGGAGCCGCGCCTGGTGCAGGCCGCCGACGCCCTGGCCGCCTGCACCGACGGTCCGACCGCCGAGACCCTCGGTCGTCAGGAACTGCTCAAGCGCGTCGACGCCCTGATGGGCTTCATGGCCCCGGAAGGCAACGGTGGTCGCGGCGCGGCCTGACATCGCCTGCAGGTTTCAGACAAAAAAAGGGCGGCGTCCGGGGGACGCCGCCCTTTCCATTTCCGGCGACCCCGGCGGAGGGCGTTAGAACGCCATGCGTGCGATCAGTTGGAACACAGGGCCGGCTTCTTCGCTCTCCAGCTCGTATTCGTCGAAGGCGCGCGTCTTCTGATCGGCGGTGCTGCCGAACTTGTTGAAGGTTTCTTCCTTCTTGGCGTTCAGCAGGTTTGAGCCGGTCAGGCGTACCGTGATCTTTTCGCCAAGTCGCTTTTCCACGAACAGTTCGAGGTCGGCGCCGTAGGTGGTGGTGACTTCCTCGCCGATGATCCGGCCATAGGCTTCGCCCTGCTTGCGGTAGGTGGCCCCGAAGGCTCCGCCGAAGGTGGGCAGATCCTGGATGAAGCCCAGGTTCAGCACATAGTCGGACTGGTCGTTGAACTTGCGACCGCCGAAGGTGTCGTCGATGTCGCTGTCCAGCCAGGAGTAGTTGAAGAACACGCCGGTGTTCTCCAGGCCGAAGGCGGTGAGCGGGGTCGACAGGTCAAATTCGACGCCCATCACCGAGCCATCGCCGACGTTCTGGGTCTGCAGCGCCAGGGCAGGCGCGCCGGCCGAGCCCGCGCCGATGCTGGTCAGTTCGATCAGATCGGTGACGTCGCGATAGAACACGTTGACGCCGGCCACGCCGCGCGAACCCAGGCGACGCTCATAGCCAACATCCAGGCCCCAGGCGGTTTCGGGCTTCAGATTGGGGTTGCCGACGAAGTCGTTGTCGCCGAACTCTTCTTCCAGGGTGACCGGCGAGATCTGGTCGAAGCCCGGGCGGCGGACGGTGCGAGCCACCGAGGCGCTGATGCGATCCTTGCCGGTCAGGTTCCACTTCAGGTGGGCCGAGGGCAGCAGGATGGCATAGTCGGTCGAGAAGGCGCGCAGGGCCGGGGCGACGGTTTCGTCCTGGATATCCACGTCAGTGGTCTCGTAGCGGAGGCCCGCTTCCCACTTCACGTCGCCAGCCTTGCCCGACACCATGACATAGGGGTCAAGCCGGGTTTCCTTGATGGCGCTGTCGCCGCCCAGGACCGGGGCATAGGCCTTGTCGGCGGGCGGGTTGGCGCTCGGCAGGTTGTAACGGTTCCGCGGGATCTCGGTGATCAGCATGTCGCGGTCCTTCTGCTGGTACTGAGCGCCGAATTCCACGTCAAAGCCGGCCAGGGCGCGTTTGTGCTCAAGCTTGGCGGTGAATTCCTTGTCTTCCAGTTCGGTGCGGGCCTTGTCGGCGGTGAAGCGGTCGCCGTCGGGGAAGGGAATGGCGTCGCGCAGATATTCGATCTCGTTCTCGAACTCGTACTGGCTGTCGGTGAACACCGAATAGCCGAGCTTCACGGCCGTTTCGCCGCCCAACATCTCGCGCTTGAACTTGCCGTTGACCGACCAGTTGTCGGTCTGGATGTCGACGTCGTTGTCGTTGACGGTCAACAGATCGGCGATCCGCTCGCGGCCGCCGCGATATTCCAGGGAGTCCTCGTCGGCGAAGCGGTCGGTGCGGACATAGAAGCCGCTCAGGTCCAGCTCGCCGCCGGCCACGGGCACGCGGTAGTTGGCGTTGAAGGAATAGTCGGTGCCGTTGCGAACGTCCGATTGCAGTTCGGTATTGTTGAGCGACGCGCCGGGCTCGTCATAGCGCCAGCTGGTCTTTTCCTTGGGGTTGCGGCGTCCTTGAATATTGGCGCCGAGCAACAGGCGGCCGGGGCCGACCTCGCCGCCCCACACCGCGCCGAGCGTCTCGCGGATACGGCCGTCATTGAGCATGATGCCGCCGGCCCGGATGAAGCCGCCGTCCAGGGCGTAAGCGTCCCGCAGCACGATGTTTAGCGCGCCGGCCATGGCGTCGCCGCTACGGTTGGCCGAGGCGCTGCGGACGATTTCGATGCGCTCGATCATTTCGGCGGGAATGCGGTCGACGAAGAACGAACGGTCGGCGCCGGCGCCGGGAACCTTCTCGCCATTGATCAGGATCTGGGTGTAGCCGGGGTCGAGGCCGCGCAGGCGCGCGCCGTCAGATTCCAGAACATCCGACAGGAAGGTGACACTGGGCACGCGCTTCAGCGCGTCGCCCGCAGTCAGGGGCTCGAAGCGTTGGAAATAGTCCAGACCGTACTCCAGCACCGGAGCGGTCTGCTCGGAGCGGTTGCGATAGGCGATCTTGGCCTGGACGGACGACTTCCGAGGCGGTTGCCGGCGTATCGGCGGTGGCGATGGGCGCATCGGTCGGATCGGCGGCGAAGGCGTTCTCGGCCAACACCAGAGGCGCGAGGGCCGCCAGAGCGAAAAGAGCGGTCTTGTTCATGGTGCTTATCCCCATCCTCGGCGCGGCCGTTGACGGGGCCGTTCGCGCGTGGTTTCACGCGGCGGGGCATAAATTCGCCAAGGTCATGGGGCTAGTGATGTTTTTCCGACAGTTTTATCTCAATTCTGTGTCGATCGTCTGGATTTCTGCCCTGGCCCTGTCGGGCTGCGCGATCTTGGATCCCGAAGCGCGGTCGGATTCGGGCAAGCTTCTGGTCGGCGTCGGGACGCCGGTTCCGGTCGCCGCCGAGACGCAATCGGTGGCTACGCAGCGCGCCGACGCGGCGGATGATCCCGAGATCTGGGCGGACCCCAAGGACCCCTCCCGCGTGGTGATCTTCGGCACCGACAAGCAGGCTGGTCTTTACACGTACGATCTGAGCGGCGCGATCACGGGCTTCCTGCCGGACGGCAAGCTTAACAATGTCGATTTGCGTGGCGGATTGGCCACGCCGGCGGGCGAACGGGTGTTGGTCGCGGCCAGTGATCGCGGGCGCTTCGGCGCTGCGCTCTATCTGATGGATCCGGCCACGCTGAAGGTGGCGCCCTGGGGTTTGGCCAAGCTTGACCTCGCCGAACCCTATGGCCTGTGCATGGGCCGGCGGGGCGAGCGCTTCATCGTCATCGTCAACGGCACCGACGGTCAGGTGCGGCAGGTGGCGATCACGGTCGGCGCCGACGGCCAGCCCGTCGCCACCGAGGAGCAGCGCTTCGCGGTCGGCAGCCAGACCGAGGGCTGCGTGGTCGATGACGCCACGGGCGCGCTCTATGTCGGCGAGGAGGCCAAGGGGATCTGGCGCTATGACCTTGACCCGGCAAGGGCGCGGCGCGCGTCCAGGTGGCCGCGGCGCCGTCGGCCATGCTCAAGCCAGACGTCGAGGGGCTGACCCTGCTGCGCGAGGGCGAAAAGACCTGGCTGATCGCCTCCAGCCAGGGCGACAGCGCCTTCGCCGTCTGGCGGGTGGACGGCGACGCGCCGGACTATCGCGGTCGGTTCTCCGTGGTGGGCGCGAACGGGATCGACGGTGTGACCGGCACCGACGGCGTCGCCGCGCTGGGCGGCGTGGTCGGCCCCTATGGCGAGGGTTTGGTGGTCATGCAGGATGATGTCGACGCCGAGGGCGAGGCGCCCTCGACGGCGCGCGTGCGGCAGAACTTCAAGCTGGTCGATTGGCGGGCGGTCAAGCTGGCGCTCGGGCTGAACTAGAGCCCTTCGGGGATCGCCGGACCCCTCAGGCCGGCATGGCCAGCCAGTGGCGCAGGGCCAGGGTCACGGCTTCGGGCGCTTCCATCGGGGTCATGTGGCCGGCCCTGGCGATGATCCGCAGATGTGACCTGGGGATCGCCCGGGCCATGGCCTGCTGCCCGGCCAGCGGCGTGATCTGGTCGGCGTCGCCCGCGAGGATCAGGATCGGGCGGCGCAGGGCGCGCAGGGGCGCTTCGCCGTCCGCGCGGGCCAGACCGTTCTGGCGCAGGAACACGTCCCGGCCAGCCTCTGGGTCATGGCCTGGATCCGGCTGGTCAG
>NZ_PEGG01000103.1 GCF_002737765.1 Caulobacter sp. B11
TAACGCTGCACGCCCATGACAAGGGCCGCACCCGACTGCAGGGCCTTGCGTTCCTGGCCGGGGTGATCGCCACCTTCCTGGCCCTGGCCGGCCTACTGATCGCCTTGCGGGCGGCGGGCGCGGCCGTCGGTTGGGGCTTCCAGCTGCAGTCGCCGATGGTCGTCGCCGCCCTGGCGCTGTTGATGCTGCTGGTCGCCCTGAACATGTCGGGCGTGTTCGAGATCGGGACCTCGGTTCAGCGGGTCGGCGAGGGGGCCTCGGGCCGTGGCGGCGTGCTCGGGGCGTTCCTGACCGGCGCCTTGGCCGTCGTCGTGGCCGCGCCCTGCACCGCGCCCTTCATGGCCGGAGCCCTTGGCTACGCCTTGACCCAGCCGCCGCTGCAGGCCCTGGCGGTCTTCACAGCCCTGGCCCTGGGATTCGCGGCCCCCTTCGTGCTGGTCGCCTTCACGCCCCGCCTGCTGCGCGGCCTGCCCCGGCCCGGGCCGTGGATGGATGTGCTGAAGAAGGGCCTGGCCTTTCCGATGTACGCCACGGCCGCCTGGCTGGCCTGGGTGTTCAGCCAACAGACCGGCGCCCTGTCGCAGGGCCACCTGCTGGCCGCCGCCGTCCTGATCAGCTTCGCCGCCTGGCTACATGGCCTGGCCCAGACCCGGCGCTATGCCGGCAAGTCCTGGACGGTCGCCGAGGCCGTCGCCCTGGCTGTCTTCGTCGTCGCCGCCGTGGTCACCGTGTTCGGCGCCAGGATGGCGGCGCCGTCCGCCGCCCCGGACGGCGGGTCGGCCGTGACCCCTGGGTCCGCCCTGGCTTCAGAGCCCTGGAGCCCGGAGCGCGTCGCCGCCCTGCGGGGCGAGGGCAAGGTGGTGATGGTCGACTTCACCGCTGACTGGTGCGTGACCTGCAAGGTCAACGAGCGGACGGCCCTGGCCGGGCCGGGCGTCGCCAAGGCCTTCGCCGACCAAGAGGCGGTTCTGCTCAAGGCCGACTGGACCCGGCGCGATGCGACCATCGCCGCAGCCCTGGCCGAGCATGGACGGGCCGGCGTGCCGCTCTACCTGGTCTATCCGGCCAAGGGCGGCCCGGCCGTCGTGCTGCCGCAACTGCTGACCGAGGGCCTGGTGATCGAGGCGATCGAGAAGGCCGCGCTATAGCCGCCTATTTCTTCTTGCCGTCGCCCCAGGGCAGCTTTTCCTTGACCTGGTCAAGCGGCGTGCGGGTGACGATCACCGGCGGCGGCGCGAACACCGGCGCGGTCTTGATCGGATAGGCGCGCCAGCCGGTTTGGATCAGGGCTCCGAAACCCTGACATTTGGGCAGGACGCGCACGGCGCCGGTTCGCGGCTTGGCGAAGGGAGCCGGCTGGCGCAGCTCCTGGCGCTTGGGGTCGATGAACCACCAGTCGCCGGCCAGGCCGTAGCCCTTCTCGCCCCCGGCCCGCACGGCCTGGTAGGCGATATTGGCCTGAAAGGGCGGCACGCCGTAGCGCAGCATGGCCCGCAGGAAGATGGCGTCGGCCTCATCGCGCTTGCCCGGTTCGCCGATCGCATAGAGCCAGTCATGAATGATCGCCGCACGGGCCGTCGGCCCCTGCGGGTCGACGAAGCCCTGGCCATACCAGGGCACGCTGGCGAAGTCGGTCACATACCAGCGCGGCACCACGATGACCTTGCCGGTCGCGACGTCGCAATAGGGGAACTCGGCGTCCAGGGTGAACAGCTTGCGGCCGCTCTTGGTCTGATTGAATAGCACCACCGGCTGCGGGGTCAGGGAACTGGGGGTGATCGGCGCCACGACCGGCACATAGACCGTCTCGTGGGTCGAGGCGCAGCCTGCCGCCAGCACGGAAACGGCGGCGAGGGCGAGAAGGGTCGTCGAGCGGCGGGCCATGGTCTCGAAATCAGTTGGAACGGCGATAGCCGGAGCTATAGCGCTTATTGCGGCGGTGTGATGACGGTCAAGCTTGACCAGGTCCCAGCCTTTAGGCCGGCGGGGTTGGCGGCGCGGTGATCACTTCGACATTGTCATTGAGCAGATAGACCATGTCGCGCAGGGCCATATCCAGGTCCTTGACCGTCTTGGCCGCGCTCATGGCCGAAAGCTTCTCGGGCAGGTCCTGACTAATGCCGCGCAGGATGCATTTGAGGTCATCGACCGCGCCGCGGTCCTTCAGAGTCACATGGCCCTTCATGTCGAGCGCCGCCAGTTCGCCGATCTGGCCCTGGAAGCCGGCGAGGTCGGTCAGGGCGGCGGCGGGCGCGGCGGGATCGGCGCCCAGGCCCTTGCGATAGAGTTCGGTGCGCGCCTTCAGGGCGCTCGCGCGTCGCACGATGTCGGCGAACAGAGGCTCGGCGGCGACCGAGGCGGGCGCGCTCTGCACGGCCGGGGCCGCCGGGATCGGCGGGACGCCGGACGAGGCGAGCCACAGGAGGGCGGAAGCGGCGAGGGTGGCGCAGGACATGTTTTCAGCTCCCCGCCAAAAACATCATGGGTCGTCATGACGCGGCGGCACGGGTTTGATAAGCCCGACAGGGTAAACGCCGCCCTACTGGAGAGACCCGCTTGCCCGATCTCGACGCCGCCTGGACCCGCCTCGAAACCGCCGCCAAGGCCGCCGGCGAAAAGCGGATCGTCGAGATGTTCGCCGCCGAGCCCGACAGGCTCGCCGCGCTGACGGTCGATGTCGCCGGCCTGCATCTCGACCTGTCGAAACAGGCCTGGGACGAAGCCGGCCTGGAAGCCGCCCTTGACCTGGCCCACGCCGCCGATGTCGAAGGGGCCCGCGACCGGATGCTGGGCGGGGCGGCGATCAACAGCTCCGAGGGCCGCGCGGTGCTGCACACCGCCCTGCGCGCGCCGGCCGGGGCCGATATTCGCGCCCTCGGCGTTCCGGTCATGGCCGAGGTCGAGGCTGTCCGGCAGCGGATGAAAGCCTTCGCCGAGGCCGTCCGTTCGGGCGCGATCACCGGCGCCACGGGCAAGCCATTCAAATCTATCCTGCATATCGGCATCGGCGGCAGCGACCTGGGCCCCCGCCTGCTGTGGGACGCCCTGCGACCGATCCGGCCGCAGCTCGACCTGCGCTTCGTGGCCAATGTCGACGGGGCCGAGTTCGCCCTGACCACAGCCGATCTTGATCCCGAGCAGACCCTGGTGATCGTGGTCTCCAAGACCTTCACCACCCAGGAAACTCTGTCCAACGCCGCCGCCGCCCGGGCTTGGCTGGTCGAGGCGCTCGGCGAGGCCGGCGCCGGTCAGCACCTGGCCGCCATCTCAACCGCCCTGGACAAGACCGCCGCCTTCGGCATCGCCGATGACCGGGTGTTCGGCTTTTGGGACTGGGTCGGGGGGCGCTATTCCCTGTGGTCGTCGGTCAGCCTGTCCGTTGCCGTCGCCTGCGGTTGGGAAGCGTTCCAGGGCCTGCTGGACGGCGCCGCCGCCATGGACGCCCATTTCGCCGCCGCGCCGCTACAGGCCAACGCCCCGGTCCTGCTGGCCCTGGCCCAGATCTTCAACCGCAATGGCCTGGATCGCCGCGCCCGCTCGGTCGTGCCCTACGCCCACCGCCTGCGCCGCCTGGCCAGCTTCCTCCAGCAGCTCGAGATGGAGAGCAACGGCAAGTCGGTCGGCCCAGACGGCCAGGCGGTCGGCCGGGGTACGGCCACGGTGGTGTTCGGCGACGAGGGCACCAATGTCCAGCACGCCTATTTCCAGTGCATGCACCAGGGGACCGACATCACGCCGATGGAGTTCATCGGTCTCGCGGAGTCCGACGAGGGCCCGGCCGGCTCGCACGCCAAGCTGCTCTCCAACCTACTGGCCCAGGCCGAGGCGCTGATGGTCGGGCGGAGCGAGGCCGATGTCCGGGCCGAGCTGGAGGCCAAGGGGGTCGAGCCCGCGGCCATCGCCAGCCTGCCCCGCAGCGGGCCTTCGCCGCAACCGCCCCTCGACCCTGGTGCTGCTTGAGCGCCTGACGCCCGCCGCCTTCGGGGCGCTGATCGCTCTCTATGAGCACAAGACCTTCGTCGAGGGCGTGATCTGGGGCGTCAACAGCTTTGACCAGTGGGGCGTCGAGCTGGGCAAGGTGATGGCCGGACGGATCCTGCCCGAGCTGGAAAGCGGCGCGGCCGGGGCCCACGACCCCTCGACCACCGCCCTGATCGCACGGCTGGGAATCTAGACCTATTCGCGACGCAGGATCTGGTCGGTCAGGGTCTTGCCCAGCATCCCGGCCCGGAAGGTGGCCTTCATGGCGACCGGGTCATAGGCGTCGCTCTCGACCCACTGGGTGAAGGTCAGGCCGGCCGGCTGGCCCTCGGCCAGATAGCGTTCGAACACGTAGTCCAGCACGCCGGTATTGCCCTGCTTGATGTGCAGGTATTTCAGCGACAGCTGCTCGACCGCCTGTTCGATCGGCAGGCCGAGACGATAGTGGGCGTAGAGCACGCTCATGATGCCGGCCCGGTCCGCGCCGGACTTGCAGTGCATCAGGGCCGGATATTCGATCCGCTCGAACAGGTCGCGAGCCCCCAGCACCCGATCCTTGATCGGCACCTCGCGCGAGGTGATCACGAAGTCGACCATGGTCAGACCCAGCTTCGCGCAGGCATCCTTCTCCAGCGCGTAGAAGCTGCCGTCGAACCCGCCGCGCAGGTTGATCACGGTCTTGATCCCGCGCTTCTTCCATTCCGCCAGCTGGTGTGGCCAGGGCTGGTTGGTGCGCACCAGCTCGGGGCTGACCCAATGGTCGTTCTTGAAGCCCAGGCGCAGATAGGCGTGATCGTTCCACAGATAGTGGAGATAGGTGCGAAGCCGCCCCCAGCGGGTGGACAGGTCGTAGCCGGGCAAGTGGCGATCCCTCGTGAAACCGCCTAACTAGGGACGAACCGCGCGCAATGCAAAACCCGCGTCGCCGCACCCCCGCTTGACAGCGCCCTTTCGAAATCCGACCCCTCCGCCCATGACCACCTCCGCCGCGCCGCCCGTTACCGACCGCGCCCTCGCCGCGCGGGTCTGGCGCGACTATCTGGCGCCCCGGTGGAAGGGGCTGACCGCCTCGATCATCGGCGCCGTCATGGTCGCCGGGCTGAGCGTTTCCCTGGCCAGGATCATCGAGCCGGCCATCGACAGGCTGATCACCCATCCAGAGCCCGGAGCCCTGTGGTCGATCCCCCTGACCATCGCCGGCCTGGCCGTGGCCCGAGGCCTGTTCCAGGTGCTGCAGGCGACCTTCATCAACCGGATCGGCAACGGCGTGGTCGGCGACGTACAGGTGCAGCTGTTCGGCAAGTTGGTGCGCTCGGACCTGGCGCGGCTGCGCGGGGCCCATTCGGGTTCCTATGTCTCCTCGGTGCTGTATGAGGCCGGGCTGATCCGCGAAGCGGCGACCAGCGGAGTGATCAACTATACCCGCGAGTTCCTGACCGTCGTCGGCGGCCTGGTCGTGATGTTCCAGCTCGACCCGCTGCTGGCCACCGGCGTGCTGGTCATCGCCCCGGTCGCCAGCCTGATCATGCGGCGCTTCTCGCGCAAGACCAGCAAGGCCGCCAAGGGGGCCATGGGCGAGACCTCCAACCTGTCGACGGCGATCATGGAAAGCCTGGACGGCATCAAGATCGTCAAGATGGAGAACCGCGAGGCCTATGAGGAGGCGCGCGTCGCCGCCGTGGTCGATCGCCGCCAGCATCACCTGATCAAGGGGTCCAACGCCCGGGCCATGGCCGCCCCGGCCACCGAGACCTTCACGACGATCATCGTCGCCGCCGTCTTCGTCTATGCCGGGATCCGGGCTCAGACCGGGGCCATGACCGCCGGCCTGTTCTTCGCCTTCCTGACCGCCCTGATGATGGCCGCCCAGTCGCTGCGGCAGGTGGCCAATCTGCAGACGGTGATGAGCGAAGGCCTGACCGCCGCGCGCCGGCTGTTCGCCGCCCTCGACGTCGAGCCGACCATCATCGACGCCCCGAACGCCCAGCCCCTGCCGGCCGGCGACAACGCCATCGGCTTCCAAGCCGTCAGTTTCGCCTATGGCGAGGGCGAGCCAGCACTCCGGGCGGTCAGCCTGGAGGCCCGGCGCGGCGAAACCGTCGCCCTGGTCGGCCCGTCCGGCGGCGGCAAGAGCTCGATCCTCAACCTGATTCCGCGCTTCTACGACGTGACGGCCGGCGCGGTGACCATCGACGGCCTGGACGTGAGGTCGGTCACCCTGGCCAGCCTGCGTGACCGCATCGCCCTGGTCACCCAGGAGCCGTTCCTGTTCGACGACACGATCCGCGCCAACATCGCCTATGCCCGCCCTTCGGCCAGCCAGGACGAGATCGACGCGGCGGCGGCCCAGGCGGCGGCCCATGACTTCATCAGCGCCCTGCCGGACGGCTATGACACCCTGGTCGGCGAAGCCGGGGCCAGGCTGTCGGGCGGGCAGCGCCAGCGCATCGCCATCGCCCGCGCCTTCCTCAAGGACGCGCCGATCCTGTTGCTGGACGAGGCGACCAGCGCCCTCGACACCGAGAGCGAGGCCCAGGTGCAGGCGGCGCTGGAGCGGCTGATGGCCGGCCGCACCACCATCCTGATCGCCCACCGCCTCTCGACCGTCATGGGCGCCGATCGGATCTATGTGATCGACAAGGGCCAGGTCGTGGAGACCGGGACCCACACAGACCTGCTGCGCCACAAGGGCCTCTATGCCCGGCTGGCCCGGGCCCAGGATCTGGACCACCTGCCGGAGACGTCCGCTTGAAGCCGCTGCGTTCTCCGATCGTCCTGGCGATCCTGACCCATGTCATGGCCGCCTATCTGGCCTTCACCTATCGCACCCTGCGCTGGACCCGCGAGGGCCAGGAGATCGCCGAGGATGTCTGGTCGGACTGCGTGCTGTCGGGCTCCGGCGCGATCCTGGCCCTATGGCATTCGCGCGTGCCGGTGGGGCCGACCACCTGGCCGCAGGGACCCGAGCGGCCCGAGATCCGGGTATTGGTCAGCCAGTCGCGCGACGGCGAGTTCATCGCCCGCACCATCGCCAAGCTGGGCCTGCCCTCGATCCGCGGCTCGTCGATCAAGAAGACCGACACCGCCAAGAACAAGGGCGGCGAGCAGGCCTTTCGCGACATGGTCAAGTGGGTGAAGGACGGTGGCGCGATGGCCATCACCCCGGACGGTCCTCGCGGCCCGGTCGAGGTGATGCAGAAGGGCGCCGTGGCCCTGGCCCGCATGACCGACGCGCCGGTGCTGCTGGTCGGCGTGGCCATGCACCCGTGCCTGCGCCTGAAGACCTGGGATTCGACCATCGTGCCCCTGCCCTTCGCCCGGGCCGCCATGGTCTGGGACGGTCCGGTGCGAGCCGGACGCCAAGACGATCCCGACGCCCTGACCATCGACTGGGGCGCGCGATTGTCAGCCGTCAGCCGCCGCGCCGAGGCCTTGGCGGCGAACCGCCCGTCCCCGCCGCTTCTCCCCGCGTCCAGCCTTGAACCCATCTCCCCTTGGTGGGATGTAGGGCCATGCCGCACGACCATTCCGGGGACGATCACAGCCATCATGGCCATGACCATGATCATGACCATGGACATCACCATGGCCATGACCACGGAAGCCATGGCCACAGCCACGCCCCAAGGACTTCGGCCGCGCCTTTGCCATCGGCGCCGTGCTCAACCTGGGCTTCGTCCTGGCCGAGTTCGCGGCGGGCTTCGCGACCCAGTCGCTCAGCCTGCTGGCCGACGCCGGCCATAACCTATCGGATGTCGCCAGCCTGATCCTGGCCTGGGTGGCGGTGATCCTGGCCAAGCGGGCGCCGGCCGGACGCCATACCTACGGCCTGCGCAAGGGCACGATCCTGGCTTCCCTGGCCAACGCGACCCTGCTGATGATCGCGGTCGGGGCCATCGCCTGGGAAGCGGTGCGCCGCTTTTCCGATCCCCCGCCGATCCAGAGCGGTCCGGTGATGATCGTCGCGGCGATCGGCATCGTCATCAACACCGCCACCGCCCTGATGTTCATGCGCGGCTCGAAGGACGATCTCAACGCCCGGGGCGCCTTCCTGCACATGGCCGCCGACGCCGGAGTCTCGGCAGGGGTGGTCGTGGCCGCCTTGGCCATGGCCTATACTGGCTGGCTGTGGCTGGACCCGCTGGTCAGCCTGGGCATCGTTCTGGTGATCGTGCTGGGCGGTTGGGGCCTGCTGCGCGACTCCCTCGACCTGGCCCTGGACGCCGCCCCGCGCGGCATCGACCCCCAGGCCGTGCGCGACTGGCTGGGCCAGCGACCGGGCGTCAGCGAGATCCACGACCTGCATATCTGGGCGATGAGCACCACCGAGACCGCCATGACCGCCCATCTGGTGCGAACCGAAACGGACGACGCCGACCAGTTCCTGCACGACACTTCCGGCGAGCTGGCCCAACGGTTCAAGATCGGCCACGTGACCCTGCAGGTCGAGCGCGGAGCCCAGGCCTGCCGCCTGGCGCCCGCGGACGTGGTGTGAGCCTGCCGCTGTCCCTGGCGCTCTATCGCGCGGCGACCACCGCCCTTCAGCCGCTGGTTCCCATCCTGCTGAAGGCGCGGGCGGCGAAGGGCAAGGAAGATCCGGCGCGCCTCAATGAGCGCCTGGCGCGTCCGAGCCGCGCGCGGCCCGACGGCCCGCTGGTCTGGCTCCACGGAGCCAGCGTCGGCGAGAGCCTGTCAATCCTGCCCCTGGTCGAACGGCTGAGGCTTGAACGGCCCGAGGTCGCCGTGCTGGTCACCTCGGGCACCCTGACCTCGGCGGCCCTGCTGGCCCAGCGCCTGCCGGCCGGGGCGATCCACCAGTATGCGCCGGTCGACACTCCGGCCGGGGCCCGGCGGTTCCTCGACCATTGGCGGCCCAGCCTGGCGGTCTTCGTCGAGAGCGAACTTTGGCCCAACCTGCTGCTGACCGCCCAAGCGCGAGGCGTCAGACTGGCCCTCGTCTCGGCCAAGCTGTCGGACAAGAGCTATCGCGGCTGGCAGGCCCGGCCGATGGCGGCGGGACGCCTGTTCGGCGGCTTCGATCTGATCCTGGCCCAGGACGGTCGGGCCGCGGAGCGATTGTCGAGCCTGGGCGGCGCTGTATCGGGCGAGGCCGACCTGAAGTTCGGCAGCGCCGTCCTGCCGATCGACGCCCTGGCCCTGAGCGACCTACGCGCCCTCCGGGACGAAGCGCCGCTTTTGCTGGCCGCCAGCACCCATCCCGGCGAGGAGGCGATGATCCTCGACGCCCTGCCCCCGGGACCCGCCTGATCATCGCTCCCCGCCACCCCGAGCGCGGGGCCGCGGTCGCTGAGCTGGCGGCCAGCAAGGGCCTGTCGGTGAACCGGCGATCGACCGGCGGCGGCGCCTTTGACGCCCGGGTGCATGTCGCCGACACCCTGGGTGAGCTTGGCCTGTGGTTCGCCCTGGCGGACCTGGCCTTGATCGGCGGCAGCCTGATCGCCGGAGTCGGCGGGCACAATCCGTTGGAGCCGGCCCGTCTGGGCTGCCCGATCGTCTCCGGGCCGCATGTGGAAAACTGGCTGACCGCCTATGCCGAGCTCGGCGATGTCGGCGGCGTGACCCATGCCGACGCCTCGGTGCTGGGCGGGCGCTTGATCGAGCTGCTCGCCGCTCCCGAAGCCCTTAAGGCCCAGGCCGAACGCGCCCAGGCCTTTGTCGCCGCCCGTGACGCCGAGGCGCGGGCCGGACTGTCGCGCATTCTGGACCTGGTCCCATGAAGCTCTCGACCCCACGCTGGTGGTATCGCCGCGGCGACCTTCCGTCGCCGATGACCCGCGCCCTGCTGACGCCGCTCTCGTGGATCTGGGCGGCCTCGACCGCCCGGCGTATCGCCCGGGCCCGACCGGCCGACCCCGGCGCGCCGGTGATCTGCGTCGGCAATCTCACGGTCGGCGGAGTCGGCAAAGACGCC
>NZ_PEGG01000104.1 GCF_002737765.1 Caulobacter sp. B11
CTGGACGACATCCCGGCGCTGGCCGTGACCGATGAAGACGCCTTCCGGCTTGCGCAAGGACGCGCCATCGTTCTGCTCCCAAGGCAGGTGGAATCGTTGAAAACCGAGCTCACGCCCGGTGATCGCACCGTTTCCGCCATGCTCGACGGCAGGTTGGTGGCCTTGTGCGAGATGCGCGCCGGAAAGCTCAATCCGGTTCGGGTCTTCCAACTCACCTGAGCGGAGACATCCCGATGTCGATTACTGCCGAGCGCAAGACCGCGCTTATCGCCGAACACGCCCGCACCGAAGGTGACACGGGCAGCGCTGAAGTCCAGGTCGCGATCCTGTCAGAACGGATCGCCAACCTGACCGAGCACTTCAAGACCCACAAGAAGGACAACCACAGCCGTCGTGGTCTGTTGATGATGGTTTCCCAGCGTCGCAGCCTCCTCGACCACCTGAAGAAGTCCGATGTCGGTCGTTACACGACCCTCATCGAAAAGCTGGGTCTGCGCCGCTAAGGCGCACTTCGGCCGCTCTGCTCCGGCAGAGCGGCCGAACGCTTTTATGGAGCGTGACAGTCGAAGGCGAAATCTGGCGAAAGTGGATTCCGGTTTCGACGCCCGTCACGCGACAATGTTTAGAGGCTCCCGTTTCAAGACAGGCCGAAACGAGAGTTGCTGCGGATCCGCCTCATGCGGCTCCGAACACGTAAGCCGGAGATCACGATCCCCGGACGCCTGTCGCACTGGATGAGGAATACTCGGGACCGCCCTTCGGCCGCCCGCCCCTGTCCGTCCTGAAGGAAATGGGTCCTTCGGAACCGAAAGAAGCAAAAATCATGTTCGAAATCATGCGCAAGACGATCGAGTGGGGCGGCAAGACGCTGGTCCTCGAAACCGGTCGTATCGCCCGTCAGGCTGACGGCGCCGTTCTGGCCACCATGGGCGAAACCGTCGTCCTGGCCACCGCCGTGTTCGCCAAGAAAGCCAAGCCCGGCCAGGACTTCTTCCCCCTGACCGTCAACTACATCGAGAAGACCTACGCCGCCGGCAAGATCCCGGGCGGCTTCTTCAAGCGTGAAGGTCGTCCGTCGGAAAAGGAAACCCTGGTTTCCCGCCTGATCGACCGTCCGATCCGCCCCCTGTTCGTCAAGGGCTTCAAGAACGAAGTCCAGGTCGTCTGCACCGTGCTGCAGCATGACCTCGAGAACGATCCCGACATCGTCGCCATGTGCGCCGCCTCGGCCGCCCTGGTGATCTCCGGCGCCCCGTTCATGGCCCGATCGGCGGCGCCCGCGTCGGCTATATCAACGGCGAATATGTGCTGAACCCGACGCTCGACGAGCTGAAGGAAAGCAAGATGGACCTCGTCGTGGCCGGCACCGCCGAAGCCGTGATGATGGTCGAATCCGAAATCCAGGAACTCTCGGAAGAGATCGTCCTGGGCGGCGTCTCCTTCGCCCACAAGTCGATGCAGGCCGTGATCAACGGCATCATCGAACTGGCCGAACACGCCGCCAAGGAGCCCTTCGACTTCAAGCCGGAAGACACCGACGCCCTGAAGGCCGAAGTGAAGAAGGCCGTCGGCGCCGATCTGGCCGACGCCTACACCATCCGCGCCAAGGGCGACCGCGTCGCGGCCCTCTCGGCCGCCAAGTCCAAGGCCGTCGACACCTTCGCCAAGAGCGACACCAACCCGGCCGGCATCGATCCGCTGAAGCTGATCTCGGTGTTCAAGGAACTGGAAGCCGACATCGTCCGTCGCTCCATCCTCGACACCGGCATCCGCATCGACGGCCGCACCGTCGACAAGGTCCGTCCGATCCTCGGTGAAGTCGGCATCCTGCCGCGCACCCACGGTTCGGCCCTGTTCACCCGCGGCGAAACCCAGGCGATCGTGGTCGCCACCCTGGGCACCGGCGACGACGAGCAGTTCATCGACGCCCTGGAAGGCACCTACAAGGAAGCCTTCCTGCTGCACTACAACTTCCCTCCCTTCTCGGTCGGTGAAACCGGTCGGATGGGCAGCCCCGGCCGCCGCGAAATCGGCCACGGCAAGCTGGCCTGGCGCGCCCTGCGCCCGATGCTGCCGGCCAAGGAAGACTTCCCCTACACCATCCGCCTGGTCTCCGAGATCACCGAGTCGAACGGCTCGTCCTCGATGGCCACGGTCTGCGGCGCCTCCCTGGCCATGATGGACGCGGGCGTTCCGCTGATCCGTCCGGTCTCGGGCATCGCCATGGGCCTGATCCTCGAAAAGGACGGCTTCGCCGTTCTGTCCGACATCCTCGGCGACGAAGATCACCTGGGCGACATGGACTTCAAGGTGGCCGGCACCAGCGAGGGCCTGACCTCGCTGCAGATGGACATCAAGATCGCCGGCATCACCGAAGAGATCATGAAGCAAGCGCTGGCCCAGGCTAAGGGCGGCCGCGAGCACATCCTCGGCGAGATGAACAAGGCGATGGACGCGCCGCGCGAAGAAGTCGGCGACTACGCGCCGAAGATCGAAACCATCACCATCCCGACCGACAAGATCCGGGAAGTGATCGGCACCGGCGGCAAGGTGATCCGCGAGATCGTCGCCACCACCGGCGCCAAGGTCGACATCAACGACGAAGGCACGGTCAAGGTTTCGGCTTCGGACGGCGCCAAGATCAAGGCCGCCATCGACTGGATCAAGTCGATCACCCAGGAAGCTGAAGTCGGCGCGATCTATGACGGCAAGGTCGTCAAGGTCGTTGATTTCGGCGCCTTCGTGAACTTCTTCGGCGCCAAGGACGGCCTCGTCCATGTCAGCCAGATCAGCAACGAACGCGTCGCCAAGCCGCAGGACGTGCTGAAGGAAGGTCAGATCGTGAAGGTCAAGCTTCTCGGCTTCGACGATCGCGGCAAGACCAAGCTGTCGATGAAGGTTGTCGACCAGGTGACCGGCGAAGACCTGACCAAGAAGGAAGCGGCGACCGAAGAGGCGTAAGCCTTTTCAGCGTCCTTTCCGGATGAAATGCAGCGGGCGGCTCCGAAAAGGAGCCGCCCGTTTTGCGTTTGGGGGTGTGGTGCGTCCTTCGAGGCCCGCTACGCGGCGCCTCAGGATGAGGAGCTTTGTTGCTCTGAACACCTCATCCTGAGGTGCGCGCTCCTGAGCGCGCCTCGAAGGACGCAGGGTGGTTGCTGTCGTCGTCACCTACCTAGGGCTTCCAGACGATCGGGGCCTTCCACGTGAGGCGCATCGCCCCGCTCCAGTGCTCGTTGCTTTCCTTGGGAGCGACCTTGAAGCGCCGATCAATGAACGCTCGATGGCTTTCGTCCGAACCGATTACTTGATGATCGGCTTGCCTCACTACTGCGTCGTTGAGCGCCCGCTGCATCCGGTTTCCCTGGGACACAAAAGCCTCAAGAACGCGAAGATCGTTCACGGCTATAAACATCGTCCTCGGTCCAACGGGGACAATCAGGAATCCTTCGAGTTGGCGTAGTCCGTTCGACATCATGACCGGGTCATCGCTCAAAAGGAGGCTATGCTTGGGGTCTCCAAATTCGATGAACCGCCAATGCATGCTGTTGAGGTAGGTGCCGATGGCGGCATTGTCGATCATCGACGCGATTAGCTTTGCCTCGCTCTCGTCAGTGAGCGATGTACCGGCTGCCCTGCGATATTCTTCGTATGTCGGTGGGTCGTCTGGGCTTTTCATTGCGCTATAGCGAGCCTCGATATCGGCCCATGTGGCCTCGTCGTTCTCGCGGACTTTCTTTCGCAAATGAGCGACGGCTCTTGGATTCCGATAGATGAGCGACATGACAAAACGCGTCCACCCGTCGTGCAGCTTCGGGTCTTCGGGACGCTTGCCGTGTTCCTCAATATACCTGAGTGCTTCTGCTGCAAGCGTATCAAGCGGGGTCATAAAGCCGCTTTCCAAAGCTTGCTTTGCGACGGGGTCCTGTCGGCTAGGAACGGAATAGAGACCAGGCACGAACCCGGCCTGACTTGGGTAAACCCTTTTAACGTCCAGCTTCTGATAGGGGCGAGTGAAGCGCCACACCAAAGGGTCGGCGTCAGCCGTCCAGCGCTTCTGAAAAAACTCCGGTAGGTAATGGTGATCAAGAGGGATCGACATGCGGGCTCCGTCACTTGCAGTTCCAGCTTAGCTCTTGGCCGCTGTGAACCGAAATGGCCCCGCCTTCCAAGCAGGCCGCCCGCCGACCTCCAGGGTCGGTGCGATCCTTAAATCTCTTGGAGGCTGCAGCGTGCTGGTCTGGAAAGGTCAGTCAAGGACCGCCTCCGGCGGCCGCGACGCGGCGACGCGGCGCGTCGTCCTTGAGTGACCTTTCCAGACCAGCGATCGTCTCGCCGTGAGATGTAAGGACAGCTCCGCCCGCGAGGGGCGGCGGCTTCGCTTTCAGGCCCGATAATCCTCCGTCATCCCGGGACTTGTTCCCGGGACCCATCCCTTCGCCACACGGGCGGTGCAGGCGTGATCGAGGGCCGTGCGGCTGAACCCTGGGTCCCGGGGACAAGCCCCGGGATGACGGGGTTTGTAGCGGCGAGGGCGGGACTCCCTCCGGCGCGGACGCCGCCCGGGATGACAAGGATTCCTGGCGCGAGCCATGGGGATCGGCCGTCCTCCATCCCCGGGGAACGGCGAACAAACCTCAATTCAATCAAGGTTCTAAAAATAGAACGAGCGCGCCTGTCAGACGCGCTCAAACCGGCCGTAGACTTCTCCTCGCTCCATCGCGAGGGGAGGGCGTCCAGCTGGCGACCGAACGCGCGGTGGGGGCGGTTGAGCGGGTTCAAGAGGACAGGGGACGTAAACCTGTCCATCGGAGGAAGGCCAAAGCCTCCGCCCGTCCGAAGGTCCGCTCCGGGGCCGCCGGGAGAAACCTGACTTGCAGCCTATGGCTGGGTCCGGTTTCGAAGGCGGTTGTCCGGATGGGGTAAAGGGTTGAACCAGACCCGCGCGCCCCGGCCAGAGGAATAACAATCGCGCGGAGCGCTCCGGCCCCGACCGAAACGGTACTCCCACTATCCTCATCCGGGCCTGGCCCGGACGCTCCGCCGCCTCCCCAACTCGCCGGTGAAAATCGGCGAGGCCGCCAACCCGTGTCTAGCCCTTCGGCGTCACCCGCACGGCCACATTGTCGGGCGTGCCATTGCCGCCGCGACAGGCGGCCGGCTTGAACGCCAGGTCCAGGCAGACCCAGACCTCGGTCAGGCGATTGTCCTTCTTGACCCGCACGTTCAGGCCGTCGCGGGTCAGGCCGCGATTGCGCTTGAGGAAGGCGTCGCGCACCTGGCCGGCGGTCATCCAGTCGCCGGACGGGCTTGAGGTCGGGCACGTTGAGGGTCTCGCGCACCGCCCGGCCTTGGCGAAATAGGCTCGGGCGTGGCCCATTCGCAGGTGCCGTGC
>NZ_PEGG01000105.1 GCF_002737765.1 Caulobacter sp. B11
TCGCGAACTGGGCCTGACCATTGTGCTGATCACCCACGAGATGGACGTGGTGCGCCGGGTCTGCGACCGGGTGGCGGTGCTGGAGGCCGGGCGGGTGGTCGAAAGTGGACCGGTCGAGGAACGTCTTCCTGCATCCGTCCAGCCCCACCGCCCGCCGCTTCGTGCGCGAGGCCGATGGCGAAGCCGGATCCGGCGGAGTCACCGACGGCCGACTGGTGGCGCCTGACCTTCCAGGGCGAGGCGACCTACCGGCCGATCCTGGGCGCCGTGGCCCGCGAGACCGGGGTCGACTACTCGATCCTCGGCGGCCGCATCCATCGGCTGCGCGACACCCCCTATGGCCAGCTGACCCTGGCCCTGACCGGAGGCGACATCGACGCCGCCGTGGCCCGGCTGCGCGCCGAGGGCGTGCGCGTCGATCTGCTGAGCGTGGAGGCGGGCTGATGAGCGTGTCCAATATCGACTGGGCCGAGATCGGCCAGGCCACGCTCGACACCCTGGCCATGCTGGGCGGCTCGATGGTCCTGACCGTAGCGCTTGGCCTGCCCCTGGGCGTGATCCTGTTCCTGACCGGCAAGGGCCAGATGCTGGACAACCGCGTCGCCAACGGGGCGCTGTCGCTGCTGGTCAATATTCTGCGTTCCGTGCCGTTCGTGATCCTGCTGATCGTGATGATCCCCCTGACCGTGGCCCTGGTCGGCACCTCGCTCGGCGTGGCCGGCGCCATTCCGCCGCTGGTGGCCGGGGCCGCGCCGTTCTTCGCGCGCCTGGTCGAGACGGCCCTGCGTGAGGTCGACAAGGGCGTGATCGAGGCCAGTTTCGCCATGGGCGCCAAGCGTCGCCAGGTGGTGCTAGGGGCCCTGCTGCCCGAGGCCCTGCCCGGGATCATCGCCGCCGCCACCGTCACCGCCATCGCCCTGGTGTCCTACACCGCCATGGCCGGGGTGGTCGGGGCCGGGGGGCTGGGCGACCTGGCGATCCGCTTCGGTTATCAGCGCTTCCAGACCGACGTGATGGTGGTCACCGTGGTGCTGCTGCTGGTGCTGGTCCAGGCTCTGCAGATGGTCGGCGACGGGGTGGTCCGCCGGGTCTCACATCGCTAGAAGATGACCATGACCGACGACATCCCCATCCTGTCCGAACCGCCGCCCGAGCACTGGGACGAGGCCTTCGCCAAGACCCTGATCGGCAAGACCATCCTGGTCGGCCTGACCTTCCTCGACGCCGACGGCGCGCTCGAGGAGCGCCAGCAGTTGTTCGGCGTGGTCATCGAGGCCGACGCCCATGAGGGCATTCTGCTGGATCTGCTCGGCGAGCACGACGGCGATGACTACAGCCTGCCGCCCCAGACCTCGGCCATCCTGGCGGCCGAACCCGGCGTCACCAGCCTGGCCGGCGACAAGCCTGACTTCGTCGCCAACTGGACCATTCACGGGCCGCCGGACGAGCCGGCCAACGACGAGGCCTAGCCGGCGACTTGGTTCGCTCGTCGCCTGATCAGGAAATCTGATTTCGCCGCCCGGCTGAAACGGGGCAATAACCGACCCGTCTTCTTGTCGTAATGGAGCCGTCCATGGTCGCCCGCCGCGCTTTCGTCGCCCTCAGCCTCGTCGCTTCCGTGCTGAGCCTCGGGGCGCTCGCCGCCTGCGGCCAGAAGCCCGCCGCCTCGTCGAGCGCCAGCGACACCCTGACCGTGGCGGCCACGGCCATTCCCCACGCCGAGGTGCTGGAGTTCATCAAGCCCAAGCTGGCGGCCCAGGGCCTGAAGATCGAGATCAAGGTCTTCAACGACTATGTCCAGCCCAACACCCAGGTGGCCGAGAAGCGCATCGACGTCAGCTATTTCGAGACCCTGCCCTATCTGGAGACCTTCAATCGCGACAAGGGCACCGACCTGATCCCGATCAAGGGCGTGCATATCGAGCCGATCGGGGCCTATTCGGCCAAGTACAAGACCATCGCCGACCTGCCCCAGGGCGCGACCGTGGCCATTCCCAATGACGCCAGCACCGAGGGCCGGGCCCTGCTGCTGCTGTCGCGCAACAAGGTCATCACCCTGAAGGATCCGGCCAATCCGCTGGCCAGCCTCAAGGACATCGTCGGCAACCCCAAGGGCCTGAAGTTCAAGGAACTGGAAGGCGCGACCCTGCCGCGGGTGCTGAACCAGGTCGACCTGGCGATCATCAACACCAACTACGCCCTCGACGCCAAGCTGAACCCGTCCAAGGACGCCCTGCTGATCGAGGACAAGAACAGCCCCTATGTGAACTATCTGGTCGGTCGACCCGACAACAAGGACGACCCGCGCGTCCAGAAACTGGCCGCCGCCCTGACCACGCCCGAGGTCGCGGCCTTCATGGCCCAGAAATACGAAGGCGCGGTGGTGCCGGCGTTTTAGAAGAACAGATCCTCCCCCTAGCGGGGGAGGTGTCCGCGAAGCGGACGGAGGGGGAAGTTCTGTAGGCGCTCTGCAGTCTTCCCCCTCCGGCCTTCGGCCGCCTCCCCCTTCAGGGGGAGGATTGTCGGCCTTTCTTCCTCTGACATTTCACCCTACCTTCGCAGCCATGCAACGCGCCGCTCCCCGACCCGTCCTGGCCCATGACGACGCCCTGTCCGCCGGCGGGCGCGAGCGGATGCTGGTGCTGGACGTCTGCTCCTCCACCGGCCTCGAGGATTGGTCGCCCGACCTGCTCAAGGCCCGGGTCTATGAGCGGATCCTGCTGGACCTGATCCTCGGCGACTTGGCCCCCGGCGCGCGCCTGGACGAGCAGTCGCTGGCGGCCCGCTACCAGACCGGACTGGCGGGGGTGCGCGACGCGCTGGGCCGGCTGGCGCTGGAGGGGCTGGTCATTCGCCGCGCCCGCTCGGGCACCACGGTGGCGCCGCTGGACCTCGTCGAACTGCGCCAGGGCCTGGAGGCCCGGGCCCTGATCGAGCCGCACTGCGCGGGGCTCGCGGCCCGCCACGCCACGCCCGATGAGGCCGCCGCCCTGCGGGCCATCTTCGATGACGGCGAAGCCGCCGCCCGCGATCGCGACCTGCCGGCCCTGGTGGCCATGGACCAGCGCTTCCATGCCGGGGTGGCCCGCGCCAGCGGCAATCTGGCCTTGGCCCGCATCCTCATCCCCCTGCAGCACAAGGCCGCCCGCTTCTGGGTGTTCTCGTTCAACAGCGCCACCACCGAGCCCGAACTGATGGCCGATATCGAGGACCATCGCCGGATCGCCGAGGTGATTGGCCGCGGCGACGTCGAGGGGGCCCGCGCGGCGATGATGCGGGTGCTCAACGTCTCGCCCGAAGCCGTCCAGCGGCCGTAGGGCCGCGCCGGCGCGCGGATCCTCCCCTGATGCGGGAGGCGGCCGAAGGCCGGGGAGGCAAGGTCCAGAGCGCCCACAGTCCCCTTCGGTTTCGGAAGAACCTTCCCGCCAGCCAGAGAAGCTGGACTGTGCCCGTCAAGCCACACTCATCATAATACAAACTGAAATGTCACGAGGCATTTTGACGACTGCCGCATCTTGCTCTTTTGCTGTCCGCCCCGTCGCTGTCCGACCGCAGGAGCCCCGTCATGTTCGATCGCCGCCGTTTGTTTTCGACAGTCCTGACGGGCGGACTGTTCCTGGCGACGGCCGTTCTGGCGCAGGTCGTGGGTCCGCAGGACACCGTCGACGAGGTCCTGGTCCTGGCCCGCGACAAGGCCGGCCTGCTGGAAAGGCAGCCCAATGACACCGTGTTCGGCATCGACAAGTCGCTGCTGGAAACGCCGCGCTCGGCCAGTTTCGCCAGCGACCTGACCCTGGAGCGCTACGGCATCGAGACCGTGGATGGTCTGACGGCCGTGTCGCCGGGAACCTACACCGCCAGCTTCTACGGCGTGCCGGGCGCGCTGAATGTTCGCGGCACCCTGGCCGAGAACTATTTCCGCGGTTTCAAGCGCATCGAGAACCGCGGCACCTATTCCACCCCGATCGGCGGGGCGGCCCGGATCGAGATCGTCCGCGGCCCGCCGACGCCGCTGTACGGCGCGGGCAAGGTCGGCGGCATGATGAACTTCATCCCCAAGTCGGCGCGCGACGAGGGGCGGTTCCTCACCGATCCCAAGGGCGAACTGACCGCCACCTTCGGCAGCTACGCCAAGAAGAACCTGACCGGCCAGGTCGCCCTGCCGGTCAAGCTGGGGCGCGCCGATGGCGGGGTCTATGTCTATGGCGAGGTCGATGATTCCGAGAGCTTCTATCGTGGCCTGAACCCCAAGCGGCGGCTGGTCGAGGTCTCGGCCGACTTCGACCTCGGCGCGGGCTGGACCACGGCCTTCGGCGGCATGGTCTATGACAGCGACGGCGACGTGCAGACCCCGGGTTGGAACCGCCTGACCCAAGACCTGATCGATCACCAGACCTACCAGACCGGCCGTGACACCACCCTGGTCGATGTCGACGGCAATGGCCGCCTGACCCCGGGCGAGGTGGGCTTCTACCCCTATGGCAGCGCGCTCTACATTCCGTACTACGGCTTCGCCGCGACCGACGCCAACCACGTCCTGGACGTCGGATTGGGCACGACCAAGCTGGACCCGCGCACGGTCTATATCAGCAAGGCTGATTTCTCGGAGACCCGCACCAACACCCTCTATTTCGACCTGGCCAAGGCGCTGGACGGCGATCGGTCGTTGAAGCTGCAGCTGTTCTATGACGACCAGGAGAACCAGCGCTTCGTCTCCTACGGCTATCCGGCCTGGACCGACGCCTGGACCGCCGAGGCCCGCGCCACCTATGGCTTCGCCTTGGCGCGCGGCGCGGTCAGCAGCCAGAATCTGGTCGGGGCCTCCTATCGCCGCTTCGAAGGGCGCCGGCGCGAAAGCTTCAACAGCGGCCTGATCGCCCTGGACCGTCGCGACATCGCCTTCGGGGCGACCGCCAACGACATCATCGACAGCCCCTTCACCACCGAGGCGCCTTCCGCCCAGGGCCTGCAGTGGGAAAACGACAATTCCAGCCAATGGACCCAGGCCGGGCTGTTCTTCACCAGCGACATCAAGCTTGGCCAGCGCCTGAATCTAAATCCTGGGCGGACGACTGGTACGACGTGGCCTCGCACGACACCGGCTTCCTGTCCTACACGATCCCCGGACGTCAGAGCGCCGATCGCGGCAAGGCGACCTCTTCGGCCAGCCTGACCTATCAGGCGCCGTTCGGTCTGATGCCCTATCTCAGCTACGCCAAGGCCGCCGCCCTGGAGATGAGCCAGGCGGGCGACATCGCTCCGGCCCTGGTGGCCGACGGCTCGTGGCTGTCGGACTCCGACCTGGCCGAGGCGGGGGTGAAGTTTCAGCTGCTGGACGGAACCCTGGTCGGATCCCTGGCCGGATATCGCCAGAACCGCACCCAGCTGACCAACAGTTCGCCGCCGACCGTCCAGGGCACGCGGGCCAAGGGCGTCGAGCTGGAGGTCCGCTGGCTGGCCTCGGACAATCTGAGCTTCACGGTCTCGGCCAACAACCAGCGCACCACGATCAAGGGCCCCGACGCCAGCTTCCAGTACATCCCGGCCTATACGGCCGGCGTGGCCGGGGCCCAGGCCTATGGCGGCTCCTATGTCGTCTGGGCGTTCAATGGCCTGCCAGGTCGTGGCGGCGACTATGCCTACAGCCTGATCCCGCGCTCGGTGGCCAGTCTCTATGGTGCCTATACCAGCGACGACCACGCCTGGGGGACGGTCGGTGCCACCCTCGGCGCGACTCACGTGACCAAGACCGCCGGCACGGTGCAGAACGCGGTCCACTATCCAGCCTATACCGTGGTCAACGCTTCGGCGTTCTATGCGCGTGGTCCGTACACGGCGTCGCTGAACATCGAAAACCTGTTCGACGCGCTCTATTTCACCCCCGACGCCGACACCTATGCCAATCTGGGCGCCTTGCCGGGCAAGGGACGTGAGTGGCGGATGACCTTGAAGAGAACATTCTGAGCATGGGCCCACCCTCGGTCTCGCCGGTCTATCGCCCCTGGCTGTTGCTGGCGGCGTTCAGCCTGCTGCTGTTCCTGATCACCGCCGCCACCTACGCCTCGCTGGGGGTGGTGATCCCGGCCATGGTGGCGGACCTCGGCTGGAGCTGGCAGGTGGCGTTCCTGGGCTACTCGATCCTGGGGGTGTTCACCGGCCTGTCGTCCTGGCTGCCGGCCCTGCTGATCCGACGGTTCGGCGTGCGCTGGACCCTGCTGGGCGGGGTGACGGTCATGGCCGCGGGCCTGGCCTGTTTCGCGCGCATGCAAGGCGTGCCGGTCTATTTTCTCGGCGCGGCCCTGTGCGGCGTGGGCTTTCAGATGGCGGCCCTGATCCCCGGGACCCACGTGCTGTCGGCCCTTTTCCGGCAACGGGCCCTGCCGTTCGGGATCTATTTCACCTTCGGGGCCCTGGGCGGCGTGGCCGGGCCGTGGATGGTGCTGACGGTGCTGGGCGCCGCGGAGGGCGACTGGCGTCTCTACTGGGCCCTGCAGGCGGTCGGCGTGGCCCTGGTCGGTCTGGCCTGCGCGGTGGCGGTTGGCGGCTCGGCCTGGTTGGCGGCGGCAGGCGAGGCCATGGACGAGGCCCTCGACGCCGAGGCCCAGGTCGAGGGACAGGTGTTCCACACCGACCATGAATGGACCGTCCGCGACGCTGTGCGCACGCCGCAGTTCGCCATCCTGGTCGCGGCCTATTTCAGCCACCTGCTGGCCGGGGTCAGCGCCGCCAGCCTGGCCCAGGCCCACCTGACCCAGCTCGGTGTCGCCGGGGCGGTGGCGGCCGGGATGCTGAGCCTGGAAGGCCTGATGCAGGTGGCGGCCCGGCTGGGCGGCGGCGCGATCGGCGACCGGATCGATCCCCGCTGGCTGCTGTTGGTCGCCCAGGGCCTGTTGGTGGTCGGGCTTCTGGCCCTGGCCCAGGCGACGACGCCGCTGCTTCTGGGGCTCTACGCCCTGGGGGTCGGGGTCGGTTTCGGCCTGACCGTCCTGGCCGTCAGCCTGTTGCTGCTCAACTATTTTGGCCGTCGCAACAATGTCGAGCTGTTCTCCCTGACCTGTCTGGTCGGCGCGCTGTCGGCGGCGGGACCCTTCATCGGCGGCCTGATGCGCGACCAGCTGGGAACCTTCGCGCCGACCTTCCAGCTGTTCGCCCTGTTGAGCGCCATGATCTTCATGGCGGTGCTGTTCATGTCGCCGCCCGGACCTCGCGCCGGCGCGGCGGATCGGTCTATGGTGCGTCCCGCGGCGTGAACGGGAGCGGGTGATGTCAGGCGAAGGGCGCAAGGAGTTCGGCCTGTTCCTGCCCGTGGCCAACGGCGGCTGGATTGTTTCCGACACCACCCCGCCGCTGGACGGCCTGTATCGGCAGAACCGGGCCGCCGCCGTTCTGGCCGACGAGATCGGCCTGGACTTCATCATGTCGATGGCCAAGTTCCGGGGCTTCGGCGGCGTCACCGACCACTGGGGCGTGGCCCTGGAGTCGGTGACCCTGATGGCCGCGCTCGCCGAGGCGACCTCGCGGGTCAAGATCTGGGCGACGGTTCACCCGTTGCTGCAGAACCCCGCCGTCGCCGCCAAGATGATCGCCACCCTTGACCAGATCAGCGAAGGACGGGCGGGCCTGAATATCGTCGCCGGCGCCTATCGCGGCGAGTTCGAGCAGATGGGGGCCTGGAACGACGCCCTTTCGCATGATGACCGCTATGACCTGGCCCAGGAGTGGACCGAACTGGTCAAACGCCTGTGGTCCGAAGACAGCGTCACCCACAAGGGCCGGTTCTTCACGCTCGACGATTGTCGCTCGGCGCCCAAGCCGCTGTCACGGCCCCGGCCGGACCTGATTTGCGCGGGCAGCTCGGACCGAGGCCTGGCCTTCGCGGTGGACCAGGCCGACGCCTGCTTCATCGGCGGCTGGGACGAGGCCGAGCGCCGTGACGCCAGCCGACGGGCCAAGGCCCAGGCCGCCGACCGGGGGCGGCGCATCCGCACCTACGCCATGTGCACCGTGGTTCACGCCCAGACGGACGCGGAGGCGTCGGCTCTGGCCGCGCGCTATGAGGCCGGCGCCGACATGGCGGCGATCACCACCATGCTGGCCAGTTGGGGCGTGCCGCCGGATCGCCTGGCCGTCGCCGCCCGGGAGCAGGGCGCGTTCATGACCCAGACCGTGATCGGCGCGCCCGCCACCTGCGCGGTGCTGATCGAGTCTTTTCTGCGCGATTGCGAGCTGGACGGCCTGATGCTGATCTTCCCGGACTACCAGGCGGGCCTGACCATGTTCGGCGATCTTTTGCCCGATCTCAGGCGAGCTTTCGTATGACCCAGAGCGACGGCCTGGCTGACTGGGTCGCGCCGACTCGAAGCGCCTTGTTGGTGGTCGACATGCAGGCCGATTTCGCCGCGCCCACGGGGCTGCTGGGCCAGGCCGGCGTCGATCTTTCCGCCGTGCCGGCCGCCCTGGCGGCGGCGGAACGGCTGACGACGGCGGCGCGGGCGGCGGGCGTCCTGGTTGTTCTGGTGGGCCTTTCGACCACGCCGCAAAGCGACTCGCCGGTCTGGCGCGAACGTCTGCGGCGGCTGGGCGGCGATCCCGATCTCGACATGGCCATCTGCCGGGCGGGACAGGCGGGGGCCGGCTTCGTCGGGCCCCAGCCCGGGCCTGGCGATTGGGTCGAGCTGAAGACCCGCTACAGCCCGTTTGGCCAGGGCGACCTGGCCGCTCGTCTGCGCGCGCGTCACATCGACACCCTGGTGGTCTGCGGTCTGACCACGGAATGCTGCGTGGACTGCACGGTGCGCGACGGTTTCGCGCTGGATTTTCATGTCTTCGTCGCCGCCGACGCCTGCGCGGCCTACGAGCCCGACCTGCACGCCGCGGCGCTGAAGAGCCTGGGGCTGAGCTTCGCCCAGGTCACCACCGTCGCCGCGCTGGGCTCGGCCTGGGCGCGGCCATAGAAAAAGCCGCCCCGACGATGTCGGGGCGGCTCTAATCCTAGTCCGTCGTGAAGGATGCTTAGAAAGCGGCCTTCAGGGCGACGGTGAAGCGCGAACCGGCCAGGTCACCGAAGTCTTCGGTGGTGTCCGAATAGCGGACGTCGGCGGTCAGTTTGCTGGTCACGGCATAGGCCAGGCCCAGGTTCCAGGTCGAATAGGAGGTGCCCAGGTCGATTTCCTGGTTGCCCAGGGCGCCGCTCAGGGTCAGCTTTTCGGCCACCGGCATCGCGGCATTGGCTTCAAGATACAGGCCATAGCGGTCTTGCCGGGGAACTCGGGCGAGTAGTAGCCGGCGACGCCGACGGTGGCGGGGCCAACGGCCCACGAACCAGCGGCCTTGAGTTCCAGGTAGCTGAACGAGCCGGGCGTCATGCCCTTGTCTTCGACGTAGCCGTATAGATCAGGCCCAGGTCGAGGTTCAGGTCGCCGATGGTCGGCTTGACGCCGATATAGGCGTCGATTTCGGTGGTCGGATCATCGAGGCCGAAGTCGACGTTCGAGCCCAGACGCCAGCGTAGCCCATGCCGTAGGTGGCGTCGACGCCGCCGAAGATCTGCGGGTCTTCGTTGGAGTTGCTGACGCCGCGGAAGATGTAGTCGCTCGCGACGCCGACATTGTAGGAAAGCGTCAGGTCTTGAGCCATGGCGGCGCCGCCGAGGGCGACCGATGCAGCGGCCGAGGCCAGCGCGAGTTTCAGCAGGTT
>NZ_PEGG01000106.1 GCF_002737765.1 Caulobacter sp. B11
TCCGCGCGCCGTCGCCATAGACGCTTTGCAGGATCGGATCGATCGTCGCGCGGTTGGCGTCGAAATTGGTCAGCCACTGCTCGGCGGTGCGGGCATAGTGCGCGCCGCTCCAGCGCCAGTCGTGCTCGACCGTGAACAGGTCGGGGAACTGGCCCGGCAGGTCGTGGCTGGGCATGACGCCGCCGGTGAAGAAGTACTGGGCGATCCAGTCGGCCGGATCGTCGACGTCGAACCGGTAGGGGGCGTTGCGATGGGTGAAGACGTGCAGGAACAGTAGGCCGTCGGGCCGCAGCCAGCCGTTCACCCGGGTCAGCAGGGCCCGCCAGTTGGACATGTGCTCGAACATCTCGACCGAGACCACGCGATCAAAGCGCAGGTCGCCCGGACCCTGGGGCGAGAAGTCGTTCATGTCGGCGGTGATCACCGTCAGATTGGTCAGACCCCGCTCGGCGGCCCGGCCTTCGATGAAGGCCCGCTGCGAGGCCGAGTTCGAGACCGAGGTGATCCGGGAATTGGGAAACCTGTGGGCCATCCACAGCGACAGCGAGCCCCAGCCGCAGCCCAGTTCCAGGACGTCCTGGCCGTCGCGCAGGTCGGCGTGCAGCTCGGTCTGGCGCAGGGCGGCGACCTCGCCTTCGGCCAGGGTGGTTGCGCCAGGCGGATACAGGCCGCTGGAATATTTCAGGTTCGGGCCCAGGACGCGCTCGAAGAAGGCGGCCGGCATCTCATAGTGCTGGGCGTTGGCGGCGTCGGTGTGGACGGCGATCGGATGGCGGTCCATGTCGCGGGCGAAGGCGGCGCTGAGCTCGGGCGTGGCGCCCGACAGCCGCCGACGGGCGTCGCCGACCAGAAAGCCGATGGCGGCGCGCGAGACCAGGTCGGGCACCGGGGCGTCTTCGAAGGCGTGGATGGCGGCCTTGACCAGGCTCATGGGCTCTCCTTGTTCGTCTGGCGTCAGGATCGCCTCAGCTACGCGCGCGTTCCCACACTGGATGCACGCGTCCGAAACGGCTCCGGTTGCGTAGCTGTGGAGCCGCGCCGATCTGGCGCCTCAACCGGAGTTCGACTTGCCCTCGCAATCTATGCCCCAGCGCCAGAGCATCGCCGTGATCGGCGCCGGCATTTCGGGCCTGTCGGCCGCCTGGCTGCTGTCCAAGCGCCATGACGTGACCCTGTACGAGGCCGACGGACGGCTGGGTGGCCACGCCAATACGGTCGAGATCGAGGGCGTGCCGGTCGATACTGGCTTCATCGTCTATAACGAGCCGAACTATCCCAACCTGACGGCCCTGTTCGCCCATCTCCAGGTGCCGACCGCCGACAGCGACATGTCGTTCGGCGTGTCGCTGGACGACGGCGCGCTGGAATACAGCAGCAACAACCTGCTGGCCCAGCGCCGCAACCTGTTCAATCCGCGCTATCTGAAGATGCTGCTGGACGTGACCCGCTTCTACAAGGCCGGGGCCCGCGACGTGGCGCGGCTGGAGGCGGGCGGCCTGTGCCGTCTGGACGACTATTTTCGCCAGCAAGGCTTTGGCCGGGCCTTCCTGGAAGATCACCTGCTGCCCCAGGCCGCCGCCATCTGGTCGACCTCGATGCGCGACATCGGTGAGTTTCCGGCCGCCGCCTTCCTGCGCTTCTTCGACAATCACGGCCTGATGCTGCCGATCGACAAGCGGCCGATCTGGCGGACGGTGGTCGGGGCAGCCAGCAATATGTCCGTCGCCTGTCGGCGGACTTCCAGGGAACGGTGCTGGTCGGCCGGCCCGTGCGCCAGGTGATCCGCGCGCCGGACGGCGTCTCGATCGAGGACGCCACGGGCGAGACCCGCCGCTTCGATCAGGTCGTCGTCGCCGCCCATGCCGACCAGGCCCTGCGGATGCTGGACCGGCCCAGCGCCGAGGAAAGCCGCGTGCTCGGCGCCTTCCGCTACAGTCAGAACCGCGCGGTGCTGCATCGCGATCCGCGCCTGATGCCGCGCCGCAAGGCCGCCTGGGCCAGCTGGAACCATGTGGGCAAGCGCGGCGAGGGCGGCGAGGGCGGGGTGACCTACTGGATGAACCGGCTGCAGCCGCTGGACTCGGCTGATCCTTACTTCCTGTCTCTGAACCCCGAGCAGGGCGACGAGATCCAGGCCAACCTGCACGATCAGGTCTATGAGCATCCGCTGTTCGACGGCCCGGCCATGCTGGCCCAGCGCGAGCTGTGGTCGCTGCAGGGCGCCAACCGCACCTGGTTCGCCGGGGCCTATTTCGGGTCGGGCTTCCACGAGGACGGCCTGCAGGCGGGCCTGGCCGTGGCCGAACAGCTGGGCGGCGTGCATCGGCCGTGGCTGACGCCCAATCCGTCGAACCGCATCTTCATCACCCCGCCAGCCGAGGCCGAGCCCCAGGCCCGCGTCGTCGCATGAGGTCAGGGCTCTACAGCGGGGTCGTCGTCCATGGCCGCACCCGGCCCCGGCGTCACCGCCTGAGCTATCGCATCTTCATGCTGGCCCTCGATCTGGACGAGATCGACGGGCTGGCGGCGCGGCTGAGCCTGTTCTCGCACAATCGCTGGAACCTGGTTTCACTGTGGGACCGCGACTTCGCCGGCCGCGTCCGGGCGCCGATCCGGCCGCAGATCGAGGCCAAGCTGGCCGAGGCCGGTTTCGACCTGGCCGGCGGAGCGATCACCCTGCTGTGCATGCCGCGCCTGCTGGGGCATGGCTTCAACCCGCTGAGCGTCTATTTCTGCCACGACCGCGACGGGCGGCTGGCGGCTACCGTCCATGCGGTGCGCAACACGTTTGGCGAAAAGCACGACTATGTGCTGGCGGTCGAGCCGTCGTCGCCCGACGCGCACGTGCGCCAAGCCTGCGGCAAGAGCTTCCACGTCTCGCCCTTCATGCCGATGGACCTGGACTACCAGTTCGACCTGCTGCCGCCCGGCGAGCGGGTCAGTATCGGGGTGAGCGTGCTTGACGACGAGGGCCTGCTGCTGGCCGCCAGCTTCGCCGGCCAGCGCGCGGACCTGACCGACAAGGCCCTGCTCAGGGCGGTCCTGGGCCACCCCTGGCAGTTGGCCGGCGTCTTGGCGGCGATCCACTGGGAGGCCGTCAAGCTGGTGCTCAAGGGCTTCCGGCTGTTTCCCAATCCGGGTCCGCCGGCGCTGGGATCGCCGGCGAAATAAGGCGTTTAGCGGCCGCCGCGGGTCAGGGCCCGGTATTCGACCAGCCGCTCCTTGTCGCGCCGCACCTGGTCGGCGACGGCGTTGTCGAGATCGAGCGAGGCGTAGCGCACCCAGTTCTCGACCCCCAGCTTGTCCTGAACGGCCGAGGTCGGGGTCTGCCAGCGGAAATAGGACACGAAGGTCACCACACCGGCCAGCAGCACCGACAGGGCTTGAAGGCCCCGGAAGGCGGCCTGATGGCCCTCGGGGGCGGGCTGGATCAGGAAAAGGCCCAGCCAGACCAGCAGGATCAGCGGCGTCAGGAAGCGCATGAACCAGCGCATCCAGTAGCGCTCGCGGCGCACGCGCCACAGCTCCATCTGGACGTACTTCTCCAGATATTCCATCCGCGCGCCCAGCCACAGGGTCAGGCGGGTCAGATACATGGCCCTCTGGCCCCAGCCCTTGCCGTCCTGCTGGAACTCGGTCTCGGCCTGGTCGGCCATGGCCCGGCCGCTGGTGAACAGGTTCTGCAGCTCGCGGGTGCGCTGCACGATCTCGCGCGACAGCTGGTAGGAGTCGTTCTCCAGCTTGAACCGGTACTGGGTGAACAGGATCGCCTGGGCGGCCCAGTAGAGCCCGAACACCGCCAGCATGGCCCCGGCCGCCAGGCCGGCCCCGCCCAGGTCCGAGCCCGTCCAGCGGCTGAACCAGCTGGGGCCCAGCAGGGTCAGGGCGGCGAAGGCGATCAGGGCTAGGCCCTGGCTGACGCGCTTGACCGCCACATGGATGCGCAGGGCGTCGAACACCCTGCGGCCATAGCTGTAGATGCCGCTGCGCAGGTCGGCGTCGATCGGGAAACGCTCCTCGATCTGGCGGGCGTACAGCACGTGGAAGCGGTCGGGCTTGCCGTCGGTTTCCCAGAACGGAAAGATGTCCAGCGGCTGGTTGAAATACTCGTCGATATGGGCCGAGACCTGGGCCTGGGCGGCCGGGTCGTGCGAGAAATATTCGCTGTCCTGGATCGGCGTCAGGATGCCGTCGGCCGAGCGCAGGGCGCCCGAGCGCGGCGGCGGCGTGGCCGGCGGCGTGGCGCGGTTGGGCAGATCGGCGGCGCCCGGCGGCGGCGGCGTCGGCCCCGTCGATGGGGCCGGATGGTGTTCTTGGTCAGACATGCCCGTCAAACGCTCCCAGACCTGCGCGCGACCCTAGGACAAGCCTGCCTCGGGGCCGATGGTCTTCGCGTCACGAGCGAAGACCTGGCTCAGCTATCGCCGTCAACCGCCCGGCGGGGCAAGTGAAGATTAGGACAGATCGGCCTGGGCCGCCGCCAGCCACAGATCCAGATCGGCCAGGGCCCGCAGGCTCATCAGGTGCTTCTTGGCCCGGCCGCGCTCCTTCAACGGGATCTTGACGCCGTCCTCGCCGATCTTGGGCGTCTCCATCGGTGGCAGAAGACCGTAATTGATGTTCATCGGTTGGAAGCTGGACTTGCCGCCCGCCTCGGCGGCGATGTGGCCGCCGGTGACGTGGTCGACCAGGGCCCCCAGGGCGGTGGTGGCCGGCGGCGCCGTCAGAGTCCGGCCCAGGCGCTCGGCGGCGGCGAAGCGGCCGGCCAGCAGGCCGGTGGCGGCGCTTTCGACATAGCCCTCGACCCCGGTCATCTGGCCGGCGAAGCGCAGGCGCGGCGCGACCTTCATCCGCAGGGACCGGTCCAGCAGCCGCGGGCTGTTGATGAAGGTGTTGCGGTGCAGGCCGCCCAGCCGCGCAAACTGGGCGTTTTTCAGCCCGGAATCATCCGAAACACCTCGGCCTGGGCGCCATGCTTCAGCTTGGTCTGGAAGCCGACCATGTTCCACAATGTCCCCCAGGGCGTTGTCCTGGCGCAGCTGGACGATGGCGTGGGCCTTGACCAGCGGGTCGCGCGGATTGGTCAGGCCGACCGGCTTCATCGGCCCGTGGCGCAGGGTCTCGCGGCCGCGCTCGGCCAT
>NZ_PEGG01000107.1 GCF_002737765.1 Caulobacter sp. B11
CAGGAGATCTTCACCAAGACCCCGATGGTCAAGAAGGCCCGCGAAGGGGTGATGGAGTTCCTGCTCATCAACCACCCGCTGGATTGCCCGATCTGCGACCAGGGCGGCGAGTGCGACCTGCAGGACCAGGCCATGGGTTACGGCCGCGACGGTTCGCGCTATGATGAGAACAAGCGCGCGGTTGAAGAGAAGGCCATGGGCCCGCTCATCAAGACCGTGATGACCCGCTGCATCCAGTGCACGCGCTGCGTCCGCTTCATCACCGAAGTCGCCGGTTCACCGGAAATCGGCCTGATTTCGCGCGGCGAAGACGTTGAAATCACGACCTATCTGGGCGCGGCGGTGACGTCGGAGCTCAGCGCCAATGTCATCGACCTTTGCCCGGTCGGCGCCTTGACCTCCAAGCCCTACGCCTTTGAGGCGCGGCCCTGGGAGCTGAAGAAGACCGAGAGCATCGACGTCATGGACGCCCTCGGTTCGGCGATCCGGGTCGACAGCCGCGGCGCCGCCGTGCTGCGGGTGCTGCCGCGCGTCAACGAGGACGTCAACGAAGAGTGGATCAGCGACAAGACCCGCTATGCCGTCGACGGCCTGTCGCGCCAGCGCCTGGATCGTCCCTACGTCCGCGTCGGCGGCCGCCTGCAGCCGGCCAGCTGGTCGCAGGCCTTCGCCGCTGTCGCGGAAAAACTGAAGGCCGCCAGTTCTAATCGGATCGGCGTCATCGCCGGCGACCTGCAAGACGCCGAGAGCCTCAAGGCCACCAAGGACCTGTTCTCCGCCCTGGGCGTCAAGAACCTCGACGCCCGCCAGGACGGCGTGGCCCTGGGCGACGGACCGCGCGAAAGCTGGCTGTTCAATTCGACGATCGCCGGCATCGAAAACGCCGACGTCATCCTGCTGGTCGGGACCAATCCCCGCCTGGAGGCGCCGGTCCTCAACACCCGGCTGCGCAAGCAATGGATCGCCGGTAAGCTCCGTATCGGCGTGATCGGCGAGCAGGGCGACCTGACCTACGAGTACGATTATCTCGGCGCCGGCGCGAAGACCCTTGCGGGTCTGGCCAAGAGCAAGTCCGACTTCGTCACCGCCTTCAAGAACGCCGAACGTCCCGCGATCATCATCGGTCAGGGCGCCTTGACCCGACCCGACGGCGCGACCGTGCTGAAGGCCGCCGCCGCTGTCGCCAAGAGCTTCAAGGTCGTGCGTGACGGTTGGAACGGCTGGAACGTGCTGCACACCGCCGCGGCGCGTGTAGCCGGTCTCGACATGGGCTTTGTCCCGGGCGAGGGCGGTCTGACCGCCGGCCAGATGCTGAAGCCGGGCGCGCTGGACGTGCTGTTCCTGCTGGGCGCCGACGAGTGCGAGACGGCCGCTTCGGACGCCTTCAAGATCTATCTGGGCACCCATGGCGACTCCGGCGCCCACAAGGCCGACGTCATCCTGCCGGGCGCCGACTACACCGAAAAGAACGGCCTCTATGTGAATACCGAAGGCCGCGTCCAGATGGGCGAGCGGGCGGTGTTCCCCAAGGGCGAGGCCAAGGAAGACTGGTCGATCCTGCGGGCCCTGTCCGAGATCCTCGGCCACAAGCTGCCTTATGACAGCCTGGACCAACTGCGCGCCAAGCTGTTCGCCGACCATCCGACCTTCGGCCAGATCGACTTCGCGCCGGGCTCGATCCCGACCCTGTTCGACGTGGCGGGCCTGGGCGGGGAGGGCGAGCTTTCGGACGCGCCGTTCGAAAGCCCGATCAAGGCCTTCCATCTGACCAATCCCATCGCGCGCGCCAGCGTGACCATGGCCGAGTGCGCGGCCGTGGTTTCCGGCGCCGCCAAGATCGCGGCGGAGTAGGCCGGTGAGCGAATTCTTCTCCAACCCGGCTGTGACCTGGACCCTGCTGACCACCGGCGGCATCCTGCTGGTGGTGATCTGGGTTCTGCTGAGCCTGGCCTTCCTGCTGCTGGCCGACCGCAAGATCTGGGCCGGCGTGCAGATGCGCAAGGGCCCCAACGTTGTAGGGCCGTTCGGCCTGCTTCAGTCCTTCGCCGACTTCTTCAAGTTCGTGCTCAAGGAAATCATCATCCCGTCGGGCGCCGACAAGGTGGTGTTCATCCTAGCCCCGTTGCTGAGCCTGATCCTGGCCTTCGTGGGCTGGGCGGCCGTGCCCTTCGCGCCGGGCTGGGTGGTGTCGAACATCAATGTCGGCATCCTCTACCTGCTGGCGATGAGCTCCCTGGGCGTCTACGGCATCATCATGGGCGGCTGGGCGTCCAACTCGAAATATCCGTTCCTGGGCGCCCTGCGCTCGGCGGCCCAGATGGTGTCCTATGAGGTCTCCATCGGCCTGATCATCATCACGGTGATCCTGCTGGCCGGCTCGATGAACCTGTCGACCATTGTCGAGCAGCAGTCCGGCTGGATTTGGAACTGGAACGTGTTCGGCGGCGGCCTGAAGAACCTGATCCTGCTGCCGGTTATGGTGGTAGCCATGGGCATGTTCTACATCTCGGCCCTGGCCGAGACCAACCGCCCCCCCTTCGACCTGCCCGAGGCCGAGTCGGAGCTCGTGGCCGGTTACCAGGTCGAGTACAGCTCGACCCCGTACCTGCTGTTCATGGTCGCCGAATATTCCAACATCGTCCTGATGTGCGCGATGATGAGCGTGCTGTTCTTCGGCGGTTGGAACCCGGGCTTCCCGACCGACTTCATGGCCAGCTGGCCGGTCTTCTGGGCCAACCTGCTGCTGTCGATCGTGTTCTTCGCCAAGATCTGCTTCTGGTTCTTCATGATCGCCATGGCCAAGGCCATCGTGCCTCGCTACCGCTACGACCAACTGATGCGCCTGGGCTGGAAGGTGTTCCTGCCCACCTCTCTGGTGCTGGTGGTTCTGGTCGCCGCCTGGCGCGTTTTTGGTCCGGGCGCCTGATGCGCGGCCGATCGGTCATAGCCCTCTCGGGCCTGGCTCTGGCGTCCGTTCTGGCCGGTTGCGCCGTCGCCGGTCCGCTGGACAGCTCCTATTCGCTGGGCCGCGGCGTGGTCAGCTATGACGAACTGCGCCGGGCCGGAGAGAAATGCAAAGCCGATGGCGGCGCCATCCAGGCCAAGCAGGACGGCGGCGACCCCGCCCAGCTTTCGAACTACACCTGCGTCATTCCGAAGGGTAACGAGCGGCCATGATGAGTCGTATCTCACAAGCGATCAAAGGCGCCGCCCTGCTGGACTTCGCGGGGGCCTTCGGCCTGGCCATGAAGTACATGATGGCCCCGAAGAAGACGGTGATCTATCCCAACGAGCGCAACCCGCAGTCGCCGCGCTTTCGCGGCGAGCACGCCCTGCGCCGCTATCCGTCGGGCGAAGAGCGCTGCATCGCCTGCAAGCTGTGCGAAGCCATCTGTCCCGCCCAGGCGATCACCATCGAGGCCGAGCCCCGTGACGACGGCAGCCGTCGCACGACCCGCTACGACATTGACATGGTCAAGTGCATCTATTGCGGCCTGTGCCAGGAGGCCTGCCCCGTGGACGCCATCGTCGAGGGGCCGAACATCGAGTTCGCCGTCGAGACGCGTGAAGAACTTTACTACGACAAGGAAAAGCTGCTCGACAACGGTGACCGTTGGGAGCGGCTGATCGCGAAGAATCTGGAGTTGGACGCGCCGTACCGCTAAAGGGACAGCGCGATTCTAGGGGGCGGCTCGCCAACCGGCGGCGTCGCGGTTTTTAGGTTTTGACGGGAGCACCTGGGCCAATGCCCTTGCAGGCGATCGCATTCTATCTGATGGCGTTCACAACCCTCGCGGCGGGTCTCCTCGTCGTGTCGGCCAAGAACCCTGTCCACTCGGTGCTCTTCCTGATCACCGCCTTCTTCTCGGCCGCGGGACTCTTTGTCCTGCTGGGCGCGGAGTTCCTCGCGATGCTGTTGATCGTCGTCTATGTCGGCGCGGTCGCGGTGCTGTTCCTTTTCGTGGTCATGATGCTCGACATCGACTTCGAGGCGTTGCGCGACGGCTTCGCCCAGTACCTGCCGATCGGCGGGCTGGTGGCCGGCGTCCTGACCCTGGAGATGATCTTCGTGGCCGCCACGGTCGCCACCAACGGGGCTGCCGGCAAGAACGCCTCGCCCATGGCGTCGCCGGAGGGGATCTCGAACACCGAGGCGATCGGCCGGGTGCTCTATACCGACTACATCTTCTTCTTCCAGCTGGCGGGGCTGGTTCTGCTGGTCGCGATGATCGGGGCGATCGTCCTGACCCTGCGCCACAAGCCGGGCGTCAAGCGCCAGGACATCAGCAGGCAGGTCGCCCGCTCGCCCAAGACCGGAATGGAACTCGTGCAGATCAAGCCGGGCGAGGGGATCAGCGAATGATCGGCCTGTCGCACTACCTCATCGTCGCCGCCATCCTGTTCACGATCGGGGTGCTGGGCATCTTCGTGAACCGCAAGAACATCATCGTCATCTTGATGTCGATCGAGCTGATCTTGCTGGCGGTGAACATCAACCTGGTGTCCTTCTCGGTCTATCTGCACGACGTGGTCGGTCAGATCTTCGCGATGTTCGTGCTCACCGTCGCCGCCGCCGAGGCGGCCGTTGGCCTGGCCATCCTGGTCACTTTCTTCCGAAACCGCGGCGACATCGCGGTCGACGACGCCAGCGTGATGAAGGGCTGATCGTGGACATTATCGTCACCCTCATCGTTTTCGCACCGCTGCTGGCCGCCGCGATCGCCGGCCTCTCGGGCCGCCGTATCGGCGACATCGCCTCGCAGGCGATCACCACCGGCGCGCTGATCCTGGCCTGCGGCCTTTCCTGGTACACGTTCAGTCAGTGGACCTGGGGGCATATGGAGGCCTTCACGGTCAACCTGCTGCCCTTCATCCATGTCGGCGACTTCGTCTCCAACTGGGCCATCCGTATCGACGCCCTGTCGTGCGTGATGCTGATCGTGGTGACCACGGTCTCCATGCTGGTCCACGTCTACAGCTGGGGCTACATGGCCGAGGACCCGGACAAGCCCCGGTTCTTCGCCTATCTGTCGCTGTTCACCTTCGCCATGCTGGCCCTGGTCACCGCCGCCGACTTCATGCAGCTGTTCTTCGGCTGGGAAGGGGTTGGCCTGGCCTCCTATCTGCTGATCGGCTTCTGGTACAAGAAGCCCTCGGCCAGCGCCGCCGCCATCAAGGCCTTCGTGGTCAACCGGGTCGGCGACTTCGGCTTCGCGCTCGGCATCATGACGGTGTTCTGGGCCTTCGGGTCGGTGCAGTTCGCCGAGATCTTCCCGCAGATGGCGCAGGGCGCGACCCGCACCTGGGCGTTCGCCGGCTACACCTTCCCGCTGGTCGACATCGCCTGCTTCCTGCTGTTCATCGGCGCGATGGGCAAGTCGGCGCAGTTCTTCCTGCACACCTGGCTGCCTGACGCCATGGAGGGCCCGACCCCGGTCTCGGCCCTGATCCACGCGGCGACCATGGTTACCGCCGGCGTTTACATGCTGTGCCTGCTGTCGCCGATGTTCGAATACGCCCCCGTGGCCAAGAACATCGTCACGGTGATCGGGGCGATCACCGCTCTGTTCGCGGCCACGGTCGGCCTGACCCAGAACGACATCAAGCGGGTCATCGCCTATTCGACCTGTTCGCAGCTGGGCTACATGTTCTTCGCGGTTGGGATCGGCGCCTATCAGGCGGCGATGTTCCACCTGTTCACCCACGCCTTCTTCAAGGCGCTGCTGTTCCTGGGCGCCGGTTCGGTGATCCACGGCATGCACCATGAGCAGGACATGCGGAACTATGGCGGCTTGGCGAAATACATGAAGTGGACCTTCGCCACGATGATGGTCGGCACGATCGCCATCACCGGCCTGGGCATTCCGAACCTGCACCTGGGTTTTGCGGGCTTCTACTCCAAGGACACCATCATCGAGGCAGCGTTCGCGGGCGGACAGCACAATGGCTTCTCGATGTTTGCCTTCTATATCGGCCTGCTGGTGGCCGGCCTGACCGCCTTCTATTCCTGGCGCCTGGCCTTCTTCACCTTCAACGGTCACGCCCGCTGGGGCAATGAGGCCCATGGTCACGACGCGCACGGGCACGATGACCATGCCGCGCAAGACGATCACGGCCACGGCCATGACCACAAGCCGCATGAGAGCCCCTGGGTCATGCTGGTTCCGCTGATCGCCCTGTCGATCGGCGCGGTCTTTGCCGGCTTCTTCTTCGTCGAGTATTTCGTCGGCCATCACCAGGAAGAGTTCTGGCGCGGGGCGATCTTCAACGCCCCGACCAACCACGTCCTGCACGAAGCCCACGAGGTTCCGGAATGGGTGAAATGGTCGCCGCTGGTGGTCTCTGTGCTGGGCCTGCTGGGCGCGGCCTATGTCTACCTGCTGAAGGAAGGCCTGGGCGCCAAGCTCGCGGCCCGCAACGGCCCGCTCTACGTGTTCTTCTACAACAAGTGGTTCTTCGACGAGCTTTACCAAGCCACCTTCGTGCGCCTGGCCAAGTTCCTCGGGGACCTGTTCTGGAAGGGCGGCGATCAGAAGATCATCGACGGCCTCGGCCCCGATGGCGTCAGCGCCGTCTCCTACGAGATCGGTCGCCGCACGGGCAAGCTCCAGACCGGCTATGTCTATCACTATGCCTTTGTCATGCTGCTCGGTGTCGCCAGTTTGCTCCTCTTCGCTCTCATCAAGTTCCGCTAGGGAGGACTGATCAATGACCGGCCTTCTTAGCCTCACCACCTTCGCGCCCATGATCGGCGTGGCCGTCCTGCTGGCGGTTCGCGCGATCCAGGGCGACGGTCCCAAGACCGACGGCCTCGCCCGCTGGATCGCCCTGGCGACCACCCTGGTGACCTTCGCCCTGTCGATCGTCCTGGTGCTGCAGTTCGACGCCAACAACCCCGGCTTCCAGTTCGTGGAAGACGTGGCCTGGTTCGCTGGCCTGCACTACCGCATGGGCGTCGACGGCATCTCGGTGCTTTTCGTCCTGCTGACCGCCTTCCTGTTGCCGATCTGCGTGATCGCCAGCTGGAAATCGATCGACAAGCGCGTGGTCGAATATTTCATCGCCTTCCTGGTTCTCGAGACCCTGGTGATCGGCGTGTTCTGCGCCCTGGACCTGGTGCTGTTCTACCTGTTCTTCGAAGGCGGCCTGGTGCCGATGTTCCTGATCATCGGCATCTGGGGCGGCAAGCGCCGTGTCTATGCGGCCTACAAGTTCTTCCTCTACACCCTGCTCGGCTCGGTGCTGATGCTGGCGGCGATCCTGTCGATGATCGGTATCGCCGGCACCTCGTCGATCCCGGACCTGATGGTGTTCAAGTTCGCCCCGTGGCTGCAGACCTGGCTGTGGCTGGCCTTCTTCGCCAGTTTCGCGGTCAAGATGCCCATGTGGCCGGTGCACACCTGGCTGCCCGACGCCCACGTCGAGGCCCCCACGGCGGGGTCGGTCATTCTGGCCGGCATCCTGCTGAAGATGGGCGGCTATGGCTTCATGCGCTTCAGCCTGCCGATGTTCCCCAACGCGTCGGAAATGTTCCAGCCCCTGGTGTTCGCCATGTCGGCGATCGCCGTGGTCTACACCTCGCTGATCGCCTTCCGTCAGACCGACATCAAGAAGCTGATCGCCTATTCGTCGGTGGCCCACATGGGCTTCGTGACCATGGGCATCTTCTCCGGCAACACGGTCGGCGAGCAGGGCGCCCTGTACCAGATGATCAGCCACGGCGTGATCTCGGGCGCGCTCTTCCTCTGCGTCGGCGTCGTCTATGATCGCATGCACACCCGCGAGATCGCCTTCTATGGCGGCCTGACCCAGCGCATGCCCTGGTATGCAGCGGTGTTCCTGCTGTTCACCATGGGCAATGTCGGCCTGCCGGGCACGTCTGGCTTCGTCGGTGAAATCCTGACCATGACCGGCGTCTACCAGGCCTCGACCTGGACGGCCCTGGTCGCGGCCACCGGCGTGATCCTTTCGGCGGTCTATGCCCTGACCCTGTATCGGCGGGTAATGTTCGGCGAGATCACCAATCCTGAGCTGATGACGATCACCGATCTCGACAAGCGCGAGCTGCTGATCTTCGTGCCGCTGATCATCGCCACCCTGGTGCTCGGCATCTATCCCAATCTTGTGTTCAACCTGACCGCGTCGTCCGTCGACGGGCTCGTCGGCGCCTGGCGCGCCGCCGTGGGCGGGTGAGGGACCCCATGACGTTCGCCTCTGATTTCTCCCTCGTCCTGCCTGAAGCGATCCTGGCCGGCTCGGCCCTGGTCCTGCTGGTCTGGGGCGCTTTCCAGGGCAAGACCACGCCGGCCTTCACCGGCGCCGCGATCCTGGCCCTGCTCGTCGCGGCCGTGGTGCGCCTTCAACGGCGTCTATGTCTCCGACGCCGCCGCCAGCTACGCCAAGGCGGCGATCTACGGCTTCAGCGCCATCGCCGTCCTGCTCGGCGACCGCTGGCTGGCCGCCCGCGGCGATCAGAAGTTCGAATATGCGGTGCTGGTTATCCTGTCGGCCATCGGCATGGGCGTCACCGCCTCCGCCGGCGACCTGATCAGCCTCTATGTCGGTGTCGAGCTGCAATCGTTGGCGCTGTACGTCCTGGCGGCGTTCCGCCGCGACGACGCCAAGGCCTCGGAAGCCGGCCTGAAATATTTCGTTCTGGGCGCCCTGTCGTCGGGCCTTCTGCTCTACGGCGCGTCGCTGATCTATGGCTTCGCCGGATCCACCCACTTCTCCGACATCGCCGCC
>NZ_PEGG01000108.1 GCF_002737765.1 Caulobacter sp. B11
CTGACCGGCATGGACGCCGTCAATTTCGACACCGTCGAATTCACCCTGGCGGTGCAGGACGAGGGCAATCGCAAGTTCAGCTATGCCGGCGGCGGATCGGGCGCGCCCTACATCCTCAGCCAACTGACCGGCGCCTATCAGTCGATGCCCGACTTCCTCGACACCCAGCACGCCATCGAGACCAAGGCCGACGCCGACGCCTATCTGCAGCGGATGGAGGGCTTCGCCCGCCTGATGGATCAGGAAACCCTGATCGCCAAGAAGGACTACGCCGACGGCGTGATCCCGCCGGACTTCGTGATCCACAAGGCCCTGATTCAGATGAAGGCCTTCGCCGACACCCCCGTCGCCGAGGCGCCGCTGGTGCTGTCGGTGGCCCGTCGCACCAAGGACAAGAAGATCGAGGGCGACTGGGCCGGCGAGGCGACCAAGATCTACGAGAACTCGGTCCTGCCCGCCCTCAAGCGCCAGATCGCCCTGCTGGAGTCGGTGCTTCCCAAGGCCACCCACGACGCCGGCGTCTGGCGCCTGAAGGACGGCGGCGACTATTACGCCGTCTCTCTGAAGAACTACACGACCGCCACCCTGACCCCGACGAGATCCACCAGCTGGGTCTGGACCTGGTCAAGTCGATCGAGGCCCAGGCCGACAAGATCTTCAAGACCATGGGCATGAGGACGGGCACGGTCGGCGAGCGCATGGCCGAGCTGGGCAAGGACATCTACGAGAACACCGATGCGGCCAAGGAACAGCTGATCGCTGACCTCAACGTCAAGGCCAAGTGGATCGACAAGCAGCTGCCGGCCTATTTCGGCCAGCTGCCCAAGGCCCCGCTGGAAATCCGTCGCGTGCCCAAGGCCATCGAGGCCGGCGCGCCGGGCGGTTACTACAATTCGCCGTCGCTCGACGGCAAGCGTCCGGGCATCTACTGGATCAACCTGCGCGACACCAAGGAACAGGCCAAGTACACCCTGACCACCCTGACGGTGCACGAGGGCGTCCCGGGCCACCACCTGCAGCTGTCGCTGTCGAACGAGGCCCAGGGCCTGCCGCTGATCCGCAAGGTCATCGGCTTTTCCGGCTATTCGGAAGGCTGGGCGCTCTATTCCGAAGAGCTGGCCGTCGAGATGGGCATCTACAAGACCGACCCGCGCGGCCATATCGGCATGCTGCACGACGCCCTGTTCCGCGCCGTGCGCTTGGTGGTCGACAGCGGCATGCACCACAAGAAGTGGAGCCGCGAGCAGGCGATCAAGTACATGGCGCAGACCATGGGCGACGAGGAAAGCGGCGCGGTCACCGAGATCGAGCGCTACTGCGTGTGGCCCGGCCAGGCCTGCAGCTACATGATCGGCAAGATCACCTGGCTGCGCGCCCGCGAGCGGGCCAAGAAGGCCCTGGGCAAGAAGTTCGACATCCGCAAGTTCCACGACGCCGGTCTGCTGGCCGGCGGCACGCCCCTGACTGTGCTGGACAGCGTGATCGACAACTACATCGCCGCGACCCTGGCGGCGAAATAGGCCAGGCTAGCGCTCACGGCCTTCTCCGTTTGCACGGAGGAGGCCGGGGTGGCTTACCCCCAACCCTCGGACACCCGGCTCGCCGCGCCATTGGCTTGACGGCGCTGATTTTCAGGGCCGGTTGCGGCGTGTCGGCGGGGCGGCCGAACAGCCAGCCTTGGGCGAAGTTGACGCCGGCCTTGCGGATGATTTCCTCGACCTCGGGCGTCTCGACCATCTCGGCGACCGTGCGGATCTTCAGGTCGCCGCACAGCTCGACCAGCCGCCGGACCATGGCCCCGTCGCGGCCGCTGGCGGCCATTTCGCGCACATAGCGTCCGTCGATCTTGACGATGTCGAGCGACAGTTCCTGCAAATAGCGGAACGACGAGGCGCCCGAGCCGAAGTCGTCCAGGCAGACCAGCGACCCCATGGCGCGCAGGGACTGGATATGGGCGTTGGCGACCGACAGATCGTCAATGGCGGTGGTTTCGGTGATCTCGAAGATCAGGCGGCCGCGGGCGGCGTCGTTCTTGGCCAGCAGTCGGCCGATATGGTCGACATAGGCCTCGTTGCCGATGGTCCGGCCCGAGACATTGACCGCCAGCCTGAGCTTGCCGGACCGGTCGCTGGCCAGACGCTGGACAGCCTGTTCGACGATGGCGTGGTCCAGTTCCTCGATGATGTCGAACTCTTCGGCCATGCGGATCAGGGCATAGGGACTGGCCCCATCCTCGAAGCGGACCAGCACCTCGTGGTGGTGCGCCAGTCCGGTGGACAGGTCGACGACCGGCTGGAAGGCTAGGGTGAAGCGGCGCTGGCTAACGGCCGCGCCCAGGGCTCCGGCCCGGGCCAGGGTGCGCTTGACCGAGCGGTTCATCGCTTCCGAAAGCGTTGCGGGCGCGCTTTCCTTCAGGCCCTCGCGCAGAAATCGTCGAGGGCGTAGCGGACGGCCCGCAGGCTGCGGGCGGTCACGGCGCCGTCCATCGGCACCACATGGGCCTTGGCGGCGATATTGGTCGCGCGGGTGAGGCGGTCGGCCAGGCCTTCGGAGCGCTCGTCCCGGGTCATGACCAGGGCGTAGCGGTCGGCCGAGATCTTCGTGGCCATGCCGCCGGCATGGGATTCGGCCCGGACCGCGCCGGCCATGCGGCTTTCCAGAGCGCGGGCGTCGGTTTCGGCCAGGCTGCTCATCAGAGAGTCGAGACCGGCGAAGTCGACCATGGCCAACTCCAGTTCCAGTCCGGTGGCGCGGGCGGCCTCGAACAGGCTCTTGGCGATGTCCTCGAAATTCTCACGTGTGCGCAGGCCCAGGTCGTCCAGGGCCGCGGCGGGTGGCGGGGCGGCCGCCATTGAGACCGACACCCGCCCCTGATTGTCGGGCAGGGCGCGCAGGCTCAGGTTCACATAGCGCAGGGTTTGACCGGCCAGACGGACCGTCACCGGTCCGCGACGCCCGCCGTCGTCGAGGGTCAGGAGGACCGCCTCCATCAGGGCCCGGTCCTCGGGCGCGAACAGATCAGGCCAGCCGCGGCCCATGATGGCGCTCTCGCCCTGGCCCAGGATCTTCTGGGTCGCGCCGAGCACCAGGGTCACGCGCCCGTCGTCGACTTCGAGCAGCAGGTCCGCGCTGGCGAAGGCCAGGCCCAGTAGACGACGCGCATCAATCGACAAAGTCCGGCCTCCCTTGAGCTTCCATTCTGTCACCGGTGTCTTAAGGAGCGGTTTCGGTATCGGTCTCCGGCGGTGTTTTGCCGTGGCCGCGAGGCGATCAATCGACGCTCTGAGCGCCAGGATCGGGCCCGAAGGCGCGTGGATTCGCCGGATTGATCGCTTCATCCGACGGCCTGGGCGCATTTCCGGCGCGGGTGGCGCGGACGGCGGCCCAAAAAGAACATCTTGCGAACAGAGAACAAAGCGCGTACGTTTTTAAACATTCCACAGGCGGATGGGCGCGGCGGGCGCGAACCTCCAATCCCCGGGTTGGAATCATGGAACAAGGGCGGATCTTCAATGGCTAATCAGGCGGCTTTGAAACTCGTGGGCAAGGAAGACAGCGACAAGCAACGCGCCCTGGAGGCGGCGTTGGCCCAGATCGACCGGGCGTTCGGCAAGGGCTCGGTGATGAAGCTGGGCGAAAAGGGCAAGGTCGAGATGGAGTCGGTCTCGACCGGTTCGCTGGGTCTGGACATCGCGCTCGGCATCGGCGGCCTGCCCAAGGGTCGGGTGATCGAGATCTACGGCCCTGAAAGCTCGGGCAAGACCACCCTGGCCCTGCACGTGGTGGCCGAAGTCCAGAAGGCCGGCGGCACCGCCGCCTTCGTCGACGCCGAACACGCCCTGGATCCGGGCTATGCCTTCAAGCTGGGCGTCAATCTTGACAACCTGCTGGTCTCGCAGCCCGACAATGGCGAGCAGGCTCTGGAAATCACCGACACCCTGGTGCGCTCCGGCGCGGTCGACGTGGTGGTGATCGATTCCGTGGCCGCCCTGACCCCCAAGGCGGAAATCGAAGGCGAGATGGGCGACAGCCTGCCCGGCCTGCAGGCCCGCCTGATGAGCCAGGCCCTGCGCAAGCTGACCGGTTCGATCAACAAGACCAACACCATCGTCATCTTCATCAACCAGATCCGCCACAAGATCGGGGTGATGTACGGCAGCCCGGAAACCACCACCGGCGGCAACGCCCTGAAGTTCTACGCCTCGGTGCGCCTGGACATCCGCCGCACCGGTTCGGTCAAGAACCGCGACGAGATCGTCGGCAACAATGTCCGCGTCAAGGTCGTGAAGAACAAGGTCGCCCCGCCGTTCCGCGAGGTTGAGTTCGACATCATGTACGGCGAGGGCATCTCCAAGCTGGGCGAGATCATCGACCTGGGCGTCAAGGCCGGGGTGATCGACAAGGCCGGCTCATGGTTCTCCTATAACAGCCAGCGTATCGGCCAGGGCCGCGACAATGTTCGCGAGTTCCTCAAGAACAACAAGGATCTGGCCAACGAGATCGAGGCGGCGGTGCGCAAGTCGTCCCAGAAGATCGAGGAAGAACTGTTGGTCGGCGGTCCCGAGGACGGCGACGAATAGGCCTCCCCAGAGGTTTCGCGGCCGCCCCGCCGGGGCGGTCCCGCCTTATCGCCCTGGCGAACCCCGCCAAGACGGCCGCGATCCCCGGACGCCTGGACCCCATGCCAGGCGTCCGATTTCGTTTGGCGGCCTTCCTAGATCCTCCCCCCGTGGGGGAGGTGGTCGCGGAGCGACCGGAGGGGGAAGTATTGCCAACTCTCCGCCCCTTCCCCCACCGGCCCCCGATCAAGTCGGGGACCGCCTCCCCCTTCAGGGGGAGGATCTGCGCGCATCGAACGGGCGCCCAGCCCGCTCCATCCCCGTCCGCGCCGCCACAAACGCCAACAAACTCAACGCCTTGAAAATAAAACCAGCGCGCCAATCAGACGCGCCCAAAACCACCTGCATAATCATCCTCGTCTCCGTCGCGGAGGAGGGCGCTTGGTACCGACCCGAAGCGGCGACGGAGATGGAATCGAGCGGGGCCGCCAGGCCGCGCGGGCCCTGTGCTCGCGACGCCATGGCGGGTCGACAGGGTCGGGAACGCTTTAAACCGGCCTATCAGGATCAGTCGGGGTCGAGACGGGTCGCCGATCGACTTTGGTCCTGCCCGTCCGGGGGCTCTTGGGAACCCGGGGTGAAAGACCCCACGCCTCCCGTCCTTACGGAACAACGATTTCGCGGAGCGGTCGAGGTTAGCCGAAACGCAAACACATCATCACGGTCATCCGGGCTTGCCCCGGCCGCTCCGCGCCTCCTCATCCCACTCGCAGCGCAAGCGTGAGGTCGATGGATCGTGCCGTCTTTGATCCCCTCCCCCTTGCGGGGAGGGGGCAGGGGGTGGGGATGTCGGCTCCGTATCGGCCGATGCAAGCGCCGGCGCCCCCATCCCCACCCCCTTCACCGCGAGGGGAAGGGGCTTTGTCAAACACTCAGGCCGCCTTGACGGCTTCCGCCCGGGAGAACTCCATCGCCCCGTCGTTCATCGCCCCCAGCCGGAAGGCCATCAGGTCCAGGGCGTAGTTCTGGTGCACCTTCCAGGGCTTGCGCACGCCCTGTTTGGGGAACTTCTTCATGCCGCGCTGGACATAGCCCGAGGAGAAGTCGAGCCAGGGCGCGACCTCCATGTCGGCGTCGCGAAGGCGGGGGGTGCAGGCGTCCATGCCTGTCCTGTCCATGTAGTTGATCAGCCGGCAGACATACTCGCTGGTCAGGTCGGCCTTCAGGGTCCAGGAGGCGTTGGTGTAGCCGAAGGCCGAGGCCAGGTTGGGCACGTTGCTGAACATCATGCCCTTGTAGCTCATCGATTCCGACAGGTCGGCCGGGACGCCGTCGACCACCACCTGCATGCCGCCAAGCAGCTGCATGTTCAGGCCCGTGGCCGTGACGATCAGGTCGGCGTCCAGGGTCTGGCCCGATTTGAGCAACAGGCCGGTCGGGGTGAAGCGCTCGATATGGTCGGTGACCACCGAGGCCGCGCCGCTCTTGATCGCGGCGAACAGGTCGGCGTCGGGCACCAGGCAGACGCGCTGGTCCCACGGGTTGTAGCTGGGGGTGAAGTGGGTGGCGACATCGTAGTCGGGGCCGAGCTGCTGGCGGACCATGTCGATCAGCCGCGCCTTGACCTTTTCCGGCTTCTTTCGCGACAGGTTGAAGAAGAACATGGTCATCAGCACGTTCTTCCAGCGGGTCAGGCCATAGGCGGTCATGGCAGGCAGCTTGGCCCGCAGCCAGTTGGCCAAGGGGTCCTCGGCCGGCCGCGAGACCACATAGGTCGGCGAGCGCTGCAGCATGGTGACGTGGCCGGCGGTCTTGGCCATCTCCGGCACCAGGGTCACGGCGGTGGCGCCGCTGCCGATGATCACCACGGTCTTTCCCGCATAGTCGATGTCGCGCGGCCAGAACTGCGGATGGGCGATCTGGCCCTTGAAGTCCTCGACGCCCGCGAAGTCGGGGGTGTAGCCGGCGGCGTAGTCGTAATAGCCGCTGCACATGTAGAGAAAGCCGCAGGTCAGGATCGCGGGCTCTTGATCGGGGCCGCGCGCGATCTCGACGGTCCAGGTGGCGGTCTGGGACGACCACGAGGCGGACTTGACCTGGTGCTGGAAGCGGATGTGCTGGTCGAGGCCATGCTCGGCGGCGGTTTCGCGCACATAGCCGAGGATGGCGGGGCCGTCGGCGATGGCCTTGGCCTGGCGCCAGGGCTTGAAGGCATAGCCCAGGGTGTACATGTCGCTGTCGGAGCGGATGCCGGATAGCGGAAAAGGTCCCAGGTGCCGCCGATCGCCTCGCGGCCTTCCAGGATCGCATAGGTCTTGCCGGGGCAGTGAGTCTTGAGGTGATAGGCGGCGCCGATGCCCGAGAGCCCGGCCCCCACGATCAAAACGTCGAAGTGCTCTACCGCCATGCCCCGTCCATCCCCGTTCCTGGTCCGGTGGTCCGGACGCTGTATCTGATCGCTGTTCAGGAACAAACGACCGTTTGGACGTCGGGTCAACCGGAGGGGGGCGTGGCGTCGGTTTTCATTGCGCGTCGCCGCGTCAGGCGGGTATGCGAACAGCCATGTCCCTTCGCGATTTCGGCCTGCTGATCCTGATCTGCTTCATTTGGGCGTTCAGCAACATCGTCTCCAAGATCGTGGTCGCCCACTGGGGCGTGCCGCCGCTGTTCTTCGCGGCGGTGCGTTTCGGCTTGGTGGCGGCGGTGACCCTGCCCTGGCTGTTGCCCGCCCCCCGGCCGATCTGGCGCATCCTGCTGGTCGGGCTGCTGATGGGCGGCGGCAATTTCGCCCTGTTGTTCATGGGCTTCCGCACAGCTTCGCCCTCGGCCGCCTCGGTGGTCATCCAGTTGGGCGTGCCCTTCACCACGGTGCTGTCGATGCTGCTGCTGGGCGAGACCGTCCGCTGGAAGCGTGGCCTGGGCATCGCCCTGACCCTGACCGGCGCGGTGGTGGTCATGTGGAGCCCGCATGGCCTGCAGCTGTCGCCCGGCCTCTGGTTGATCGCGGCCGCGGCCTTCGCCGGCTCGCTGGGGGCGGTGATGATGAAGC
>NZ_PEGG01000109.1 GCF_002737765.1 Caulobacter sp. B11
CCGGTCGGAGTAGCCGAGCAGGCCCTTGGTATAGCCGTTCAGGCCCGGCCAGGCGGGCATCACCACCCAATAGCCGATCGCGAACAGGATGCAGGCGTACCAGGTCCACAGCCACCAGCGGGGCAGCGGATTGTCGAGTTCCTTGATGCCGTCCCATTCGTGACCCGTGGTCTCGATGCCGGAGATCTGGTCGGTTTCGCGCTTGTCGGACATCAGAGGTCCTCCCCATGATCCAGCGGCATACGCGCGGCATTATCGAATTCGGCCTTCTTGGAAGGCCACATGGCGTAGGCCACGCCGGCCAGGAAGATCAGGCCGAAATAGATCAGCCCTCCCTGCTGAGCGAAGCGGGCGACGGTTTCATAGGTCATGTCGCTCACCTCTTATTGGCGGCGGAGTCGGGCTGGTACGACTTGAAGTCGACCAGGGTGCCGAGCATTTGCAGGTAGGCGATCAGCGCGTCCATTTCGGTGATGCGCTCGGGATCGCCGTCGAAGTCACGGTTCACGACTCGGTCGTCATAGCGCTTGCGCAAGGCGGAGGCGTCGGTCGAGAACGGATCGGCCTGGGCCTGGAGATCCTTGTTGGCGTTGGCGATCTGGTCATCCGTATACGGAACGCCAACCGTCCTCTGCGCCCGCAGCTTGTCGACCATGTCGTGGTAGTCGAGGTCCTTGTTGGCCAGGAACTTGTAGGGAGGCATCACCGATTCCGGCACCAGCGAGCGCGGATCGACCAGGTGATCCTTGTGCCAGGCGTCGGAGTACTTGCCGCCGACCCGGGCCAGGTCGGGACCGGTGCGCTTGGACCCCCACTGGAACGGGTGGTCGTACATGCTCTCGGCGGCCAGGCTGTAGTGGCCATAGCGTTCGACCTCGTCGCGCAGCGGACGGATCATCTGCGAGTGGCACAGATAGCAGCCTTCGCGGACATAGATGTCCCGGCCGGCCAGTTCGAGCGGCGTATAGGGCCGCATGCCCTGGACCTTTTCGATCGTGCTCTGCAGCCAGAACAGCGGAGCGATTTCGACCAGGCCGCCGATCGAGACGACCACGAGGATGCCGATGACGAGCAGGATGGAGTTCCGCTCGAACTTTGCGTGTTGTTTCCAGAGTGACATCTATGGCTCCTAGGCGGTCGCGAGGGCGGGAGCCGCCGCCGCGGCGACGGAGTCCGACGCGTTAGGCATCCGGACGGTGCGCCAGAGATTGACGATCATGATCAGGGCGCCGGAGAGGTACATCAGGCCGCCAACGGCGCGGATGATGTTCTCGACGTGCTTGGCTGAGACGGTCTCGATGAAGCTCCAGGCCAGGAACCCCTGCGGCGTGTATTCGCGCCACATCAGGCCTTCCATGATGCCCGACACCCACATCGCGGCGATGTAGAGCAGGATGCCCGTCGTCGCGATCCAGAAGTGCCATTCGACCAGCTTGTTGGAATACAGGCCCGGCTTCTTCCACAACCACGGGACCATGCAGTAGACGGCGCCGAAGCTGATGAAGCCGACCCAGCCCAGGGCCCCGGAGTGCACGTGGCCGATGGTCCAGTCGGTGTAGTGGCTCAGCGCGTTGACGGCGCGGATCGACATCACCGGGCCTTCGAAGGTGCTCATGCCGTAGAAGGCGATCGAGACGACCATCATCCGCACGACCGGGTCGGTGCGCAGCTTGTCCCAGGCCCCCGACAGGGTCATCAGGCCGTTGATCATGCCGCCCCACGAGGGCATCCACAGCATGATCGAGAAGGTCATGCCCAAGGTCTGGGCCCACTGCGGCAGGGCCGTGTAGTGCAGGTGGTGCGGGCCGGCCCAGATGTAGATGAAGATCAGGGCCCAGAAGTGCACGATCGACAGGCGGTAGCTGTAGACCGGCCGCTCGACCCGCTTGGGGACGAAATAGTACATCATGGCCAGGAAGCCGGCGGTCAGGAAGAAGCCGACGGCGTTGTGGCCGTACCACCACTGGGTCAGGGCGTCCTGGACGCCGGAGAAGACGCCGTAGGACTTGTGGTTCAGCGGGCTGACCGGCACGCCGGCGTTATTGACCAAGTGCAGCAGGGCGATGGTGACGATGAAGGCCAGGTAGAACCAGTTGGCCACATAGATATGCGGCTCCTTGCGCTTCCAGATCGTGCCGAGGAAGACCAGCAGATAGGTGACCCAGACGATGGTCAGCCAGATGTCGACGTACCATTCGGGCTCGGCATATTCCTTGCCCTGGGTCGACCCCAGCAGATAGCCGGTGGCGGCCAGAACGATGAACAGCTGGTAGCCCCAGAACACGAACCACGGGGCGATGCCGCCGGCCAGCTTGGCGCGGCAGGTGCGCTGGACGACCCAGAACGACGTGGCGATCAAGGCGTTGCCGCCGAAGGCGAAGATCACAGCCGAGGTGTGCAGCGGCCGCAGGCGGCCAAAGTTCAGCCAACCCAGTTCCGGGAAGTAGAAGATCCGCGGCCACGACAGTTGCAGGGCGATCACGACCCCGACCAGCAGGCCGGCGGCGCACCAGAACATGGTGGCGATCACGCCGGCCTTGATCACGCCGTCGCTATAGCGGTCGGGCGAGTCAGTCAGGGACCCGCTGGATAGGCCGGCGATCAGGCTGAAGGCCGAGACCAGGGCGGCGGCGAACACCGTCAGGGCCTGGAAGCGGAAAATGGGATCTTGGGTGAGACCCGCGCCCATGATGGCGAGGAAAGCCCCCAATACGGAGAAAACCAACAGAATGTCGGCTCCCTTGGGCGGGCCGGCGGCGGCGGGTATTGCGGACATAAGAGCTCCCAGCGGTATGCGCCGGCAGAGTCTCATTCCCGCCCAAAAGACGCCTTGATCTGTATCAAGGCGTCGCCTCGCGGAAACGCGCAGGCTGAGGATCTGGATGGAGATCAAAGATGGCCACACCCGCTTCTCTTGCTTCGGTGCGCGCCTTGCTCGGCGTCGGCGCCCTCGCCGCGTGGACCCAGGCCCTGATCACGTCGTGGCCACGCCTGACGGCGTTCGGGCCGATCTGCGGCGAATCGAGCGGCATCCTGGGATTCGTCGGCCATTGCCCGGCCTGCTATGTCGGCGCGGCCCTGACCCTGGGCCTGATGCTGACCTATGCGCGCCGTCCCGAGGTCCAGAGCGCGCGGGCCTAGGAGTCTTTCGGGGTCTTCAGAAGCCCCTCGATCAACTTATCCATGTTGGCGGCGTTAGCCACGGCCGCCAACCGCAGCTCTTCGCGGTCCAGGATCTCCGAAGTGATCAAGACCCCGCCGCCCTCGGTCCGCTCGGCAAAGCCCAGAGCGGTCAGCTTGAGCACATGACGCCGGGTGGTCTCGACCGGGATGCCTAGGGAGCGGGCCAGGGCCGAGACGCTGATCGGCCGCCTCGCCTCGGTCGGGACGGGCTCGGCAAAGTCCCTCGGATGGTGAGCGGCCGCGTTGCGAAACTGCTGACTGCTGGCCCGCACCGCCGCCATGAACACCAAGCCCATGACCATGTCACCGTCAAACAGGTCGGTGGTCAAACGCACCAGACGCAGGGCGTAGTCCACCCCGAGCCCCAGGTGGTGTCGCTGAACGAGTAGGGTTCGATTGCGCTTCATAGGTCCCGGATTGATGGCGCCCGCCAGCACGGGATAGGGCGTGCGGATCGCCGCGACGTCGCATGAAGACATGCAGGATCGCATAAAGCTCTGCAAATCGTAGACGCCCCCATGCGGCCATCGAGCGCGCAAAGGACGCTTTGCGCCAAATCAAGGCGGTCGAAGGCGCGATCTGCTCAAATTGGGTAACTGACTGTTGCCACCGGTTTCCTAGCGTGGGAGCGCAAATCCGTGATCACAATTGAAACGAACACGCAAGTTTCCGCCCTGTTCGCCGCCCGAGGAACTAATGAACGACTTCACCAAGTCCAGAGCCGCTGAACGGGCGTCAGCGAGCTTCGTCCTGGCTTGGGCCGAGGCTGCGCGGTTGTTTGACGACGTCGATCTGATCGATCTTTTCATTTTCACCACCACGCTGATGAGCAATGTCGGCGCCGTGCGCATGGATGAATTCCAGGGTTTCGAGGTCGCCCCACCTGACGAACGCCGCCGCCCCGTCGGCGTGGCCCAGGTCGCGAGTTCCCTGGACATGCCCTATGAAACCGTTCGCCGCCGCATGGTGCGACTGGCGGCCAGCAAGTACTTCGAACGGGTGTCGCACGATGGCTACATCGTGTCGCATTCCGCGATGATGCGGCCTGAAATGCAGGCTATCCTCATAAAGCGCCATGTCGCCCTGCAACGGTTTCTGCGGGAACTCAACCAGGCTGGCGTCGTCGAAGACTGAGCGACCCGTCGCCTCGCGCCTTTCGCCAGTGGCCCCATTCTGGGTATGGACCGCTCGAAAAACGGATCTTTCTTCATACCCCCACCCCAGGATCGGGAAACTTGTACTCGGGGGAACGACTGATGAAGTTGCGGCTTTCTGGCTCGATGAACCTTTTCGGGGCGATGTTGGGACTTGGCCTTCTGGCTCTGGTCGCCGTCGCGGGCTTCACGCTGCTGCAGGTCAGCATCGGCGGACCGCTCTATACGCGCATCGTGGCCGGCAAGGACCTGACGGCTGATATTCTTCCGCCGCCGCTCTACGTCATCGAGGCCTATCTCGACGCCAGCACGGCCTATGCCGACAATTCGCCCGGCCGCGCGGTCCAGACCGCCGCCAAGCTCAAGGTCCTCAAAGCAGCCTATGACGAGCGCCTGGGCCACTGGCGCGACCGGCCGTTCTCCCCCGAGGCCAAGCAGCTGCTGCTCGGCGAGTCCGACCAGGCCGCCCAGGGCGTCTGGGCCGCCGCCGACTCGATCATGACCGCGATCCAGAGCGGCGACACGGCCGGCGCCCAGGCCGCCGATCAAGCCCTGAACGAGGCCTATACGGCCCATCGCGCCGCCATCGACCAGATCGTGCCGTTGATCGCCGCCGAGAACATCAAGGTCGAGACCGAGGCGCGGAGCCAACAGGACGCGGACATGATCATCATGGCCCTGGTCTGCGGCGTCCTGGCCTTCGTGATCATCGGCGGTATCTGGATTTTGCGCCGGGCGATGATCCGGCCCATCGAATCGATCACCCGTTACATGGGCGAACTGGCGGGCGGTCAGTACGAACGCGAGGTCCCCTTCGCTGGTCGCTCCGACGAGCTGGGCGACATGGCCAAGGCCGTCGCGGTGTTCCGCGAGGGGGTTCTGGAGCGCCGGTCCCTACGCGAGGAGCAGGACGCCATCCGCGCCCGAGCGGAGGCGGACGGGCTGGCCCTCGAGGCCGAACGGCGTCTTGCCGAGCAACAGCGTCATCACGCCCTGGACAGCCTCGCCAAGGCGCTGTCCTTGCTGTCGGACGGCGACGTCGGCCACCGGATTCAAGCCGCCTTCGCCGCCGAATACGAGAGCCTACGCGGCGACTTCAACAGCACCAGCCAGAAACTGGCCGCTACCCTGGCCGACATCACCCGCTCGGCCAACGGCGTCGGATCGGGCTCGGACGAGATCGCCCGCGCCGCCGACGACATGGCCCGCCGCACAGAGCAGCAGGCCGCCAACCTCGAGGAAACCGCCGCGGCGGTGACCCAGATCACCGCCACCG
>NZ_PEGG01000110.1 GCF_002737765.1 Caulobacter sp. B11
AACGGGCGTGGATCTTGACGACGCCGTACTTGGCCAGGGTCAGGATCGCGCGTTCGACCCGGCCCCGGCGGGCGGCGGGCACGTCGGACAGCAGCTCGGACCGACCGCATCTGCCGGGCCCCGGTGAGGCGGAACACCAGGGTTTCCAGCTCGTGGGCGGCGGGAAAGAAGCTGGTGGCGTAGGCCACCAGCGGCGACTTCATCACCGCCTTCAGCGCCGCGTTTCGTGTGGCCGCCGAGCCAGGGAGATGATCGTGGTCGGCAGCAGGTGCTCGGTCGGATAGTTGGCGAACATCTGGAAGGGGTCCAGCCGCCAGGGATTTTCGGACTGGACGCGCGTCGACGCCCGGCCGCGCGGGCCGAGGCCGAATGGCCGCCAACTCGCCCCACAGGGCCTGGTAGGTGGGGATCACGGCCTTCCAGTCGAACACCGCCTGGGCCCGCTTGCGGGCGGTCGCGCCCATGTGGGCCCGCAGGGTGGGATTTTTCGATCAGGTCGAGCAGGGCCTGAGCGGCCTCGTCCAGGTCGATGGCGGTGAACTGGCTGGCCGCGCCGACATAGGTTTCATAGCGCGTCCAGTTGTTCCATAGCGGAAGGCCAGGTCGCCGCCGAGGCCGGGCCGCGGCGCGTAGGTCGAGACGCGGAAGCCGTCGACCCCATGACGCACGGTGTCCTTGTAGCCGTCCCAGTCGGAGACCACCGAGGGCAGGCCGGCGGCCATGGCCTCGAGCGGCGTCAGCCCGAAGGTCTCCTGAATATTGTCCGACAGCGAGAAGAAGATGTCGGCCACGGACCAGATGGTGAAGCGGGTGTCGGGCAATCGTCCGTCGACGACATGGTATTGGACGCTGGGGCAATAGGCCCGGGTGCTGTCGTGATAGGCCTTGTCGGCGGCGTCACTGGGCGACCAGCCCGACTGCACCCAGTGGATCTTCTGCTGGGTGCGCTTGGCGGCCTGTTCCAGGGCCATGGCCATGGGGATCGGGTTCATCTTGGCGTTGGCGCTGAACCGTCCGACATACAGGACGACAATGTCCGTCTCGGGAATGTTCAGACGCTCGCGCCAGGCCTTGCGCTGCTTGGGTTCGAGGCTGAAGTCCTGGGTATTGAGGCCCAGGGGGATGGTTTCCAGGCGGATCGGCGGGGTCTTGGTGGCCCCGACCCGCTCGCGCAGGAAGGCGTCGAGGCTTTCCAGCTCGACCTCCAGGCTGGCGGTGACCGCGCGCGAGGTGCAGATCAGCGCGTCCCAGGGCTGGGTGGGCGACAGCACCAGCTGGGCCACGGTGTCGAGGATGCGGTGGGTGCAGGTGGTGTGGGTCACCCCGGTGATGCTGTAGGCCTTGGGCCCGGCGAAGCGCCGCGTCCAGGCCTCCTGGCCGACGCTGGGCACCGGCAGGAAGACCGCCCCGGTCCGGCTCAGACCGGCGCGATCGTCACGGGCGATCCAGTCGACCGGCCGCTTGATCGGCGTCAGGGCCTTCAGGGTCGTCTCGAGCGTGGCGTTGGGCGTGCTGGTGGCGTTCCAGAACGCGAACCGGTCGACCGCCGCATGCTGAATGAAGCCCTTGACGAAGCTTTCGCCGGCCGAATGACGCCCCATCAGCGCCGCGCCGGAGGTGTCATAGGCATTGGGATGCATGAAGATCGCGGCGTTGGTCATGGCGCTCTCGGTAGGGTCTGAACAGAACGTCGAATCTGTCTCGGCGACGGGCCGCCTGATCTTGCAGGTGTTGGCGGGTTCCACAACGGCCAAGGTCGCCCGGCCGGCCTGATGTCCAGGCAAGAAAAAGGGGGCCGCCCCGAAGGACGGCCCCCAATTCAGTCTAGAGAGGTCAGTTCGTTAGATGAACTGGTTCCAGTCGGACTGGTCGAAGGTGTTGTCGACGTCACCGGCCAAGGAGTTGGCCGAAGCATTGTCGAGGAACACCGCCATGTCGACCGTATGATCGCCGTCGCTGTCGTAGAACACGAAGACGCCGGTATTGGCGATATCCGTCGTTTCGACAACCACGATCACCAGAGCGGCATCGCCAGTCATTGCGGCATTCGCATTGATCAAGGCGTTGGCGTAGGTGTCGGCGTCGACCAGGACTTCGAAGTTGGCCGCCGTACCCGAGATCCCGAAGTTCATCGAGTCGGTTTCGGTGCTGAAGTCGGTGATCGTGTCGTACTGACCCGTCCCCGAAGCGGCAATACCACTGTCGAGATTGCCGAAGATGTAGACATTGGCGCCCGCTCCGCCGGTCAGCGCATCAGTGCCGAGGCCGCCTTCGAGGGTGTCGGCGCCTTCGTCGCCAGTCAGGACGTCGTTGCCGGCGCCGCCGAACAACTGGTCAGCATCAGCGCCACCGAACAGGGTGTCGTCGCCATCGTCGCCGTAGACGCTGTCGGCGCCCGCGCCACCGGAGGCATAGTCAGCGTCGTTGTTGCCGTGGATCAGGTCAGCGCCGTCGTTGCCGTAGAGATAGTCAGCACCGAAGTTGCCCTGGATATCGTCGGCGTCGGCGCCACCGATCACGTAGTCAGCACCGTCGCCGCCGGTGATCGAGTCAGCGCCAGCATCGCCGTAGATGGTGTCGTCGCCCTTTTCACCGAACAGGCTGTCAGCGCCGAGGCCGCCTTCAACATGGTCGTTGTCTTGGTTGCCGTGGATGATGTCGGCGCCGTCATTACCGTACAGCCAGTCTTCGCCGTAACCACCGGTGATGTTGTCGGCGTCGTCACCGCCTTCGACGGTGTCATCGCCTTGGCCGCCGAACAGGCCGTCGACGCCAGCGCCGCCGAACAGTTCGTCATTGCCGGCATTGCCGTAGACCGCGTCGTCGCCCAGGTCGCCGAACAGGTCGTCATTGCCGTCGCCGCCCTGGATCGAGTCGGCGTCTTGGCCGCCATGGATCAGGTCGTCGCCGAGATCGCCGAAGATGGTGTCGGCGCCTTGGTTGGCGTTGATCAGGTCAGCGCCGTCATTGCCAGCGATCGCGTCGGCGCCGAGGCCGCCTTCGATGCTGTCGACACCGGTGCCGCCGATGATGGTGTCATCGCCGTCAGCGCCCAGCAGGGTGTTGGAGCCGTAGGCGCCGAAGATCAGGTCGTCGCCAGCGCCGCCATCGACCGCGTCATCGCCGTAAGAAGCGAGCAGGGTGTCGTTGTCAGCACCGCCGAACAGATCGTCATTGCCGTAGCCGCCGTCGATGTAGTCTTCGCCGGCGTCGCCGAGCAGCATGTCGCCGTCGTTGCCGCCGCTCAGATTGTCATCGCCGTCGCCGCCGACCAGGGAGTCAACGCCCAGGCCACCGGACAGGTAGTCGTTGCCGAGGTCGCCGGAGATGGTGTCCGCGCCGTCCTCGCCGTAGAGGCTGTCGTCGCCTTGGCCGCCATTGATGGAGTCGTCGTTGAGGCCGCCATAGACCGTGTCGTCGCCCTGGCTGCCCTGCAACACGTCGTTGCCGGCGTCGCCCTGGAGGTAGTCGTTGCCGACGCCGCCGTAGATGCTGTCAGCGCCGTCTTCGCCGTACAGATCGTCAGCGCCGTCATCGCCGTTGATCACGTCGGCGTCGTTGCCGGCGCCGCCGTAGATGGTGTCGTCGCCCTCGTTGCCGAAGAGATCGTCAGCGCCGGCGCCGCCGTTGACGGAGTCGTCGCCGAGGCCGCCATAGATGGTGTCAACGCCGTTATTGCCCGAAAGCGAATCATTGCCTTCGTTGCCGTCCAGAATGTCGGCGCCGTCGTTGCCGGAGATGGTGTCATCACCGAATTCACCGCGCAGCAGGTCGTCGTTGGCGCCGCCATCGATCTGGTCGTCGTCATCGCCGCCGTTGATCGAATCCATGCCGTCATTGCCGTTGAGATAGTCGGCTCCGGCGCCGCCTTCGATGCGGTCGTCACCGTACGAACCGTCGAGGGTGTCATCGCCATTGCCGCCATAGACGGTGTCTTGGCCGGTGCCGCCGTCGATGTAGTCGCCGCCTTCATTGCCGTCGAGGACGTCGGCGCCGTCGTTGCCGTAGACGCGGTCGTCGCCGTCGCCGGCCAGAATCAGGTCGTCGTTGCCGCCGCCCCGCAGCGTGTCCGCATCGGCGTGGCCATAGATGGTGTCACGGCCATCGTCGCCGTTCAGGGTGTCTTCGCCGGTCCAGCCGTACAGGACGTCGTCGCCGTTACCGCCGCCGATCGAGTCGCGACCTTCCATGCCGTCGAGGACGTCATCGCCGTCTTCGCCGTACAGGCTGTCGTCGCCGGCGCCGCCCAGCAGAAGGTCGTCGCCGTCGTCGCCGTGCAGGGTGTCGTCGCCGTCGCCGCCGAAGAGCTGGTCGGCGTCGTTGCCGCCGCTCAGATAGTCGCCGCCGTTGTCGCCATAGAGGGTGTCGGCGCCGGAAGCGCCGTACTGGTCGTCATTGCCTTCGCCGCCGATCAGCAGGTCGCCGTCGTTGCCGCCGCTGAGGTAATCGTTGCCGAGATCGCCGTACAGGCTGTCGGCGCCGTTGTCGCCGTACAGGTCGTCGTTGTCGCGGCCGCCGCGGATGAGGTCGTCGCCGTCATTACCCCGGACGTAGTCGTCGCCCTGGTTGCCCTGCAGGTCGTCGCTGCCCAGGCCGCCAAAGATGTAGTCGCGGCCTTCGCCGCCGGTGATGGTGTCAGCGTCCGCGCCGCCATCAAGCGTATCGTCGCCGCCGTTGCCGTAGATCAGGTCGGCGCCGTCGTTGCCGTAGGCGACGTCAGAACCGCCGCCGGCGGAGATGGTGTCCGCGCCGCCGTTGCCGATCAGCGTATCGTCGCCGTCTTGACCGACGAAGATTTCCGCGGCCGACGTACCGGTGATCGCGTCGTTGTTATCGTCGCCGAAGTAGAGATTGCCACTCTGGATATAGGCCATGTCGTGTGTTCTCCGTTTTCCAACCTAAACCGTTGCCGCCAGTTCAGGCGTCGTGCACGGTCCAACCCCCACCCACGGGCTCAAGCCATAGGCGTCAGATTGTCTAGTAATAGTTCAGAGAGCAGCGTGCAACCAAATACACGCTAAAAGGCGCAAGTCGGCCACGGCGCCGCTTTAACGCGCTCGGCGCCTCGCCGCGGGGCGCCGCCGGGTCGCCCGGCCAGAACGGCGCTAACGGTTGCGCCATATGGGCCAGAGCCCTAGAATAGTCTCCCGTAAAGCGAGTTCAGACATGCCGCCGCCGCCGTCCTCCATCGGGTCCTATTACCCGGCAGAACACGCCCCCCAGACCCCCGCCAGGGTGGCCGTCGTCATTCCGACCGTCCTGAGAATGGATCTCATCCGGGCAATAGAATCCGTGTACGAACAGGACTTGAACGGCACGGTTCAGATCATGGTCGGGGTCGATATTGAGAAATATCCCGGCGATTTTCTCGAGTCACTGTTGTCGCGAAGACCAGCCCATGTATCCGCTCTGGTCCTGAAGCTTCCCTATTCGACATCCGCCCGCCACGGCGGCATGCACTATGCTCAAGACGGCGGATCGACACGCACAACGTTAAGTTTCATGGCCAACAGCCAGTACGTCGCCTATCTCGACGACGACAACACTTGGATGGCCCACCACCTCAGCTCGCTGCTGGCGGTGATCGAAGGCAAATCCTGGGCCTACAGTCACCGCATCCTCGTCGATGACGAGACCGGCGCCGCCCTGGGCGAGGATCTCTGGCATTCGGTCGGCCCCGTCGGCGGCACGATCGGCGGCTTTGTCGACCCCAGTTGCCTGATGGTGGACAAGGTTCGCCTGGCCCGCACCCTGGGCCGCTGGTCGGAGAACGCCCGCATGAAGCCCGGCAACGCGGCGGACAGGCATTTCTTCGAGTCGATCCGCAACACGCCCTACGGCGCGGTCGAGGTCCCGACGGTGCGCTATTCCATCCGCTCGACCAACACCATGCGGGCGCTGCTGGCCCAGCACGCCCAGGCAACCCCGACGAGCAAACCGACGCCCGCCACCTAGGGCATTTTCCGATAGGGGTGAAACCGATATCGGATCGAAAAATGCTCTACACTTCTGATTGAGAGTGTTTTTTTCCGACGCTCTGGAAGCCGCGAGGCTGGAAGGCGATCAGAGGCATGCCGAAAGCGGCGCGATGCGGTTTTTGGGTCGAAAAATGCGCCGGGCTTTTGATTGGCGGCAACGCAGGGTCGCGACCGCCGTGCGGTCAGGTTCGCCGGCCCAGTACAGGTCTGTGACAGTTTCAGGTATTGCCCAGCAAGCTAGACTCTAAAGCGATCGACGCGATCGCCTTGGCCGGCCAAGGAACGCCCGCCTCATGGGCGCCGGTCGTTGCGGGTCCGCCAGCCTGATCCGGCTCCGCCCCATCCGGTCCGCCATGATGGGGCCGCCGTCGGGGATGGTGAGCGACGGCCGCCGGAGGGCTTCGAGCCGGAGCCGGACGAAGCCTGAGCCGGGGCGACCCGAACCCGGCCGGCCCCCACGGCTCAGTACCGCCGCCAGATCCCGGCGATCCGCTCGGGACCAAACCGCTGCTCCACCGCCGCATAGGTCGGCGCATAGTGATCGTGGAGGGTCTTCCTGACCGCGACGGGCGTGGGATTGCTGTTTCTGGAAACATTCACCAGATCACCGAAGTCTCCCGGACGGTAGTCCAGCCCCAGGGATTCTATGAACGGCCGCATCACGGCGGTGTTGAACATGTCTTCATAGAACAGGTAGTGGACGGACTCGGGGTCGAAGACGCTGTCCAGGTTTTCGATCGTGTCCTGATAGCGGCTGCGGATGGCGCAGTCCGGGGTCGGATAATAGCGCAGGATTTCGGCCAGCTCGGCCTCCGGGCCAGGCCCGGGCCCGCCGGCGGCGCGGCTGTCGTTCTTGATCATCATCCTGACGGCCGAGATGATGCGCTCGACTGGATCGCGCATCAGGAACACCACCCGCACCGCGAAGCCCCGGGCCTCGAGGCCGGCGCGGATCCCCGCCAGGGTCTCGGCCGACAGGGCCGCGTAGCTGGGCGTGATGTCGCCGGTCAGCCGGGTGCGCGGATCGGCCAGGGCCAGGGTCTGGAAATAGTCGAAATAGCGCTGCGGATTGCGATAGAATTCCAGCAGCCGGAAACTGTCCTCATGCTCGGGCGCCAGGATCTGCGGCCCGGCGGCCAGGGCCCGGACGCGCTCGACCGCGGCGTCGCGGAAGCCGTGGCACTCGGGCACCGTCAGGGCGTCGAAGACATGATACTCCTTGGCGAACCCCATATTGACGGCGGGATAGGCCTTGAGGTGCTCGTGCAGCCAGGTCGTGCCGCCCTTCTGGCACCCGACGCCCAGCAAGAAGATCTTCGTCATCGCGCGATCACCCGCAAGTCGATCCAGTCCGCCCCGGCCCGCCCGGGGGCGCGGCCCCGGAGCGGATCGAGCGCCCCCAATGGTCTCTGGCAGCATCTAGCGTCCCGCGCCGCTCAATCCCAGCCCCATTCGGCGGCTCGGACCGCCCCCCTAGCGCCGTACGATGCAGCGGAAGCCGACATGGGTG
>NZ_PEGG01000111.1 GCF_002737765.1 Caulobacter sp. B11
GAGTCGAAGGCGATCGTCGCCCCATCAAGTGCTTGAAGAGCATGCATGGCTCTGGCGTTTCGGCTAAACGGCCGGGTAATGCAACGCTGGTTCGCAGCCGGAGTCGCCTCGCCATGACCAGCGCCGCCCCTCAGCGCCCTCGCGCCGCCGTGATCCTCGCCGCGGGCAGGGCACGCGGATGAAGTCACCGACCCCCAAGGTCCTGCACCGGATCGGCGGGCGGGCCCTGTTGGATCACGCGATCGACGCCGCCCAGGCCCTGGACTGCGAACGGATCATCGTGGTGGCCGGCGTCCACAGCCCGGGCGTCGCGGCCCATGTCGAACAACGCCTCGGCGCGGGCAGCGTGGTTATCCAGGATCCGCCCCTGGGCACCGGCCACGCCGTCTTGGCCGCCCGCGACGCCCTGGCCGATTTCGACGGCGACGTGGTCGTCACCTATGCCGACTGTCCGCTGCTGACCGCTCCGGTGATCGCGCCGCTGTTCGCCCAGCGCGCCGCCGGCGCCGATGTTGTGGTGCTGGGCTTCGAGGCCGCTCATCCCGGCGCCTATGGCCGCCTGATCCTGGCGCCGGGCCACGTGCTGCTGCGCATCGTCGAGGCCAAGGACGCCACCGACGGCGAGCGCCAGGTCAGGCACTGCAATTCCGGCGTCATCGCCGCCGACCGCGCCCTGCTGTTCGACCTGTTGTCCAAGGTCGGCAACAACAACGCCAATGGAGAATACTACCTCACCGACGTGGTCGGCCTGGCCCATGATCGTGAGCTGTCGACCCGCGCCGTCTTCGCGCCCGAGGCGGCCGTGCAGGGCGTCAATTCCCAGGTCGAGCTGGCCGCCGCCGAGGCGATCTGGCAGGCCGCCCGCCGCATCGGCCTGATGACGGCGGGGGTCACCATGCCGGCGCCCGACACGGTTCATCTGTGCTGGGACACCCAACTGGCGGCGGGGGTGATGGTCGAGCCCTTCGTGGTGTTCGGCCCTGGCGTGCAGGTCGAAACCGGCGCGGTGATCCGGGCCTTCAGCCACCTTGAAGGGGCGCGGGTCGGCGAGGGGGCGCTGATTGGTCCCTATGCCCGCCTGCGGCCGGGCGCGGACATTGGCGCCGACGCTCACATCGGCAATTTCGTCGAGGTCAAGAAGGTCAAGGTCGGGGCGGGCGCCAAGGCCAATCATCTGAGCTATCTGGGCGACGGCTCGATCGGCGAGAAGGCCAATATCGGGGCCGGGACGATCTTCTGTAACTATGATGGCTTCGACAAGTTCGAGACCCATGTGGGGGCGGGCGCCTTTATCGGCTCCAACAGCGCCCTGGTGGCGCCGGTGCGGATCGGCGACGGGGCGATGACCGGGTCCGGCTCGGTGATCACCCGCGACGTCGAGGCGGGAGCCCTGGCCCTGGGGCGGGCGGTCCAGGCCGACAAGCCTGGCTGGGCCGAGCGATTCCGGGCGATGAAACTGGCGAGGAAGGGCAAGCGATGAACGCGGACGATCAAAAGAAGGCCTCTGGCGAGGCCGCGGCCCTGCTGGTCGAGCCCGGCATGGTGGTGGGTCTGGGCACGGGCTCGACCGCGGCCTGGTTCGTCAAGGCGCTGGCGGCCCGCAAGCTCGACATTCGCGGCGTCCCGACCTCGGAGGCCACCGCCAATCTGGCGCGCGAACTGGGCATCGCCCTGACCGCCCTGGACGACGTCAAGTCGATCGACCTGACCGTCGACGGCGCCGATGAGGTCGGGCCGGGCCTGTCCCTGATCAAGGGCGGCGGCGCGGCCCTGCTGCGCGAAAAGCTGGTCTGGGAGGCTTCCAAGCGCTGCGTGGTGATCGCCGACGCCGCCAAGCAGGTCAAACAACTGGGCCAGTTCCGGCTGCCGATCGAGGTGGTGCGGTTTGGCCATGTCCATACCGGTCAGCGCCTGGCCGACATCGCCGCTGAGTTTGACCTCCTGCCGCCCCGCCTGCGCATGGCCGATCGCGGCCTGGTCGTCACCGACGGCGGCAATGTGATCTATGACATGGCCCCGGGGCTGATCGCCGAGCCGGCCGCCTTGGCCGGGGCGCTGAAGGCGGTCACCGGCGTGGTCGACCATGGCCTGTTCCTGGACCTCGCCGACGAAGCCCTGATCGGAACTGACCAAGGGGTGGTCAAGCTGCTGCCCTAGAGCCATATGCCCCTTTCCCTGCCAACCTGGGCGGAAGCTTTTTTCGCCGCTGAACGAGACCGTGTCCGATGGCTGAGTACGACTTCGACCTCTTCGTGATCGGCGCGGGTTCCGGCGGCGTTCGGGCCGCGCGGCTGGCGGCCCTGTCCGGGGCCAAGGTGGCTGTGGCGGAAGAATACCGCGTCGGCGGCACCTGCGTGATCCGCGGCTGCGTGCCCAAGAAGTTCATGGTCTATGCCAGCGAGGTCTCGGCCCAGCTCAAGACCGCCGAGGGCTTCGGCTGGAGCGTCGGCGCGCGGACGTTCGACTGGAAGCGCTTCCTGCAGGACAAGGACGTCGAGATCGCCCGCCTGTCGGGGATCTATGTCACCAACCTGCAGAAGGCCGGCGCGCACCTGCTGCACGGCAAGGCGAGGGTGGTCGACGCCCACACGGTCGAGGTCCTGCCCAAGGAGGGCAGCCAGGACGCCGGCCGCTACACGGCGCGCCGGATCCTGATCGCAACCGGCGGCCGGCCCGTCAGGCCGGAGTTCCCCGGGGTGGACCTGGGAGTCACCTCGGACGAGGCTTTCCACCTGCCGACCCTGCCCAAGCGGGTGATGGTGGTGGGCGGCGGCTATATCGCCGTGGAGTTCGCCGGCATCTTCAATGGCTTGGGCGTCGAGACGACGCTGCTGTATCGCGGCGCCAACATCCTGCGCGGCTTTGACGATGACGTGCGTTCGCATCTGGCCGACGAACTGGAAAAGCGCGGGATCAAGGTGGTCCTGGGTTGCTCGCACAAGAGCATCGAGAAGACCGAGCAGGGGCTGCTCAGCACCCTGAGCAATGACCTGACCTTCGAGACCGACGCGGTGATGTTCGCCACCGGCCGCGAGCCCTATGTCGAGGGACTGGGTCTCGACAAGGTCGGGGTGAAGCTCAACGAACGCGGCGCGATCGCCGTGGACAAGCATTCCAAGACCAATGTCGACAGCATCTGGGCGGTCGGCGACGTGACCGACCGCATCAATCTGACGCCGGTGGCGATCCGCGAGGGCGCGGCCTTCGCCCAGACCGAGTTCTACGGCAACCCGACCAGCTTCGATCACGAGCTCGTCGCCTCGGCCGTGTTCTCACAGCCGCCGGTCGGGGTGGTGGGGCTGAGCGAGGCCGAGGCCCGCCACGCCTTCGGCAAGGTCGATATCTATCGCTCGATTTTCCGGCCGATGAAGGCGACCTTCTATGGCGGCCAGGAGCGGTGCCTGATCAAGCTGGTGGTCAAGCAGGACGATGAGAAGATCGTCGGGGTCCACGTGGTGGGCCCGGATTCGCCGGAGATCATCCAGATGGCCGCCATCGCCGTGAAGATGGGTGTCACCAAGCCGCAGTGGGACTCCACCTGCGCGGTGCACCCGACCCTGGCCGAGGAGCTGGTGACCATGCGCGAGAAGTACATGCCTTCCGACGTCGGGGTCGCATGACCGAGGCCCTGTTCAGCCGGACGGCCTCGTCCTGGCGGGCGGGCGTGGCGATCTTCCTGTTCGGGCTGGTCCCGCCGATCGCCTATCTGGCGCCCCTGGGCTTCGCTCCGCTGATGGCCTTGGTGGGGCTTTTGGCCTTGCCGGGCGTCGGCGCGCGCCGCCCGGCCGCCCGGCCCATGCTGGTGCTGGTCCTGCTGGTCGGCTGGGCCGCCCTCAGCCTGTTGTGGAGCCCCGCCGCCGTCGATCCCGCCACCCTGAAGACCTATGGCGATGTCGAGGCGGTGACGGCGTTGAAACTGGCCCTGCAACTGGCCGCCTATGGCGCGGCGGTGATCGGGTTGCGCGCGGTGTCGGACGAGTCGGCGCGCCGCACCGCGACCTTGCTGGCCTATGGCGCGATCGGCCTTGCCGTGCTGGTGGCGGTCGACGGCCTGAGCGGCGCGGCGATCTATCAGAGCCTGCGCGACCTGATCGGCGATCCGATCCGCCCGGACCTGGCCAAGGTCAAGGTGTCGATCTCGACCTATGTCCTGGCCCTGCTGTTCTGGCCCGCGGCCCATGTCCTGGCGGCGCGGGGGCGGCGCGGGCGGCGGCGCTGTTGCTGGCGGCGACCGTGGCGGCCGCCGCGACGATGAGCTCCGACGCCAGCCTGGCGGGCCTTGGTCTTGGCCTGGCCGCCTGGCTGCTGGTCGGCAAGGGCGGCCCCACGGGCGGGCGCGTCCTGGTCGGGCTGGTCGCGGCGCCCTTCATCCTGGCTCCCTTGGCGGTGCTGTTTGGCGTGCAAACGGGCGTGTGGGGCAAGCTGCATCAGTGGGTGCCCGCCTCGTGGGACGCGCGCCTCGACATCTGGGCCTTCGCCGCGGACAAGATCCAGGCCCATCCGATCCGGGGCTGGGGGCTGGACGCGAGCCGTACCTTTGGTCTGGCCATCCCGCTCCACACCCACAACGCCCAGCTTCAGCTGTGGCTCGAACTGGGCGCGGTCGGCGCCGCCCTGGCCGGGGTGTTCTTCTGCTGGCTGGCCTATGGCTTGTCGCGCCTCAGCGTGGAGCGGCGCGGCGAGGCGGCGATGGGGGCCGGGGCCCTGGTGACCTTCCTGACCATCGGCGGGTTGAGCTTCGGTGTCTGGCAGGAATGGTGGCTGGCCCTAGGGGCCCTGACGGTGATCGCCTGCGAGATGGCGCGACGTGGCGTACAGCGGGATTATGTGGAAGAACTTGCCCTCGTTGATTAGATAGCCGCGTTCTGTCGCATAATTTTGCCTTTTCCCGGCGGCCAAGGTATTAGCCGCTCCCTTTTCGAATTGACCGAGATCGCCATGACCAGCCGCTGGACCCCGTCGTCCTGGAGAGCCAAGCCCGCCAAGCACATCCCGTCCGACTATCCGGACGCGGCCGCCGTGGACCGGGTTGAACAGACGCTTCGCCAGATGCCGCCGCTGGTCTTCGCGGGCGAGGCGCGTCGCCTGAAGTCGCTGCTGGGGCGACGTGGCCGAGGGCCGCGCCTTTCTGCTTCAGGGCGGTGACTGCGCCGAGAGCTTCAAGGAGTTCCACGCCGACAACATCCGCGACACCTACCTTCGGCTGATCCTGCAGATGGCGGTGGTGCTGACCTTCGCCGGCGGCAAGCCGGTGGTGAAGGTCGGCCGCATCGCCGGGCAGTTCGCCAAAGCCGCGCAGTGAGCCGATCGAGACGATCGACGGCGTGACCCTGCCGTCCTATCGCGGCGACATCATCAACGGCATGGATTTCACGTCCGAGGAGCGGGTTCCGATCCCGACCGCCTGCTGAAGGCCTATGGCCAGTCGGCCGCGACGCTGAACCTGCTGCGCGCCTTCGCCAGCGGCGGCTATGCCGACCTCTACAACATCCTATCGCGCTTTGGACCCTGGGCTTCGTCGGCGACAGCCCGCAGGGCGCGCGGTACCGCGAGCTGTCGAAAAGATCTCCGAGGCCTGACCTTCATGGCGGCGGTCGGTGTCACCCCGAGACCCAGCCCGACCTGCGCCGGGTGGAGTTTTTCACCAGCCACGAGGCCCTGCTGCTGGGCTTCGAGGAAGCCATGACCCGCGTCGATTCGACCTCGGGCGACTGGTACGACACCAGCGCCCACCATGCTGTGGATCGGCGAGCGCACCCTCGCCAACTGGACGGCGCCCATATCGAATACATGCGCGGCGTGAAGAACCCGATCGGACTCAAGTGCGGCCCGGCCATGGAAGCCGACGACCTGGCTGCGGCTGGATCGACGTGCTCAACCCCGCCAACGGAGCCAGGGGCGTCTGACCCTGTATGGTCGCTTTGGCTCGCGACAAGATCGCCGATCGTCTGCCGCGCCTGATGCGGGCGACCAAGGCGGCCGGCCGCTCGGTGGTCTGGGCCACCGATGATCCGATGCACGGCAATACGCTCAAGGCCTCCACCGGCTACAAGACCCGGCCGTTCGACCGCATCCTGTCGGAGGTTAAGACTCTTCATCGAGGTGGCCGAGGCCGAGGGAGTCCACCCCGGCG
>NZ_PEGG01000112.1 GCF_002737765.1 Caulobacter sp. B11
GGCCGCCAGGGCTCGCCGGCCGACATCCCGCCAGGAGCTGGCGCACGATGCTGAGGGTGTCCGAATAGATCCGCTCGCAGACCAGGCCTCGCCCTCGAACAGGAAGAAGGCGGTCATCTGACAGGCGAAGGGCCGTCCGGTGGCGGGCAGGGGGCCCAGCGGGCCGGTTTGGTCCCCTCGAGGATGAACTCGACCACGACGCCGTCGTCGAGGTGGCGCAGCGACAGCAGGGTGTTGCGCTGGTCAGGGAAGGTCTGGCGCGAGGTGGCGTAGTAGCGCTCGACCGCGGGTCGGCCGTCATGTACCGCGCCGGTGGCGATGATCTCGTAGTGCGGGTGGGGAAGGTCGCCAGAACCTTGTCCCAGGCATGGTCGATCTCGTCGGCCATGTGCTCGCGGACTATGGTCTCGCGGTGCGCGCGCAGCTGGTCTGGCGTCATGGTCGTCCTCCCGTCGCCGCCGCCGGTTCGGCGTGTCGTCGCCCATAGTGTCGGGAACGGCGGCTTTGGGAAGCGCTCAGGCGGCCCAGGCGGCAGCGAAGCGGCGCAGCAGCGAGCGGGCGGCGCTTTCGGGCTCGGCGTCGGCCGCCGATAGGCGCAGGAACAGGTCGCGGTCGCGTGTCGCCCACGGGCCGGAAGCCCCTGTCCAGGCAGGCGAACCAAGCCCCTCGCCGCGGCCTTGGACGAGATCCAGGCCAGGCGTGGCCCGATGGCGGTGGCCACCTCGACCCGGCCGCCCTCGGCCAGGATGCGCGGATCCAGGCGGGCCGACAGCCACAGGTCGTCGCCGCGCACCAGGGCTTCGGGATCGGGCTTGATGACCACGCGGAACACCACGTCGTCGACCCGGACCTGATCGTCAGCCCTCAGCCCAGGCGGCAGGGTCAGGCGCAGGCGGCGGGCGTCGATGCTCAGGTCCAGGACGCCGCCGGCGAAGGCCATGGCCGGATCGATGGTCAGCACCGCCTGGGTGGCCAGGGGCGGGGGCGTGGCGACGGCCGGCGGAAAGTGGATCGGCTTGACCGGCAGTTCCTGCAGCAGACGATAGGCGGCCAGCACATCGCGAAACAGGGCCGCGTCGCCGCCGGGGCGATCGGGATGGGCCCGTTTGGCCGCCTCCCGGTAGGCGGCGCGCAGTTCGCGCTCGCCCGCGCCCGGCGCCACGCCGAGGATGGCGCGCGCGGCGTGCAGGGTCAGAAGGATGGGGGCTCGCCCGGTCATGGCCCGAACCTGCCGCCACTTGGTCAACGCCGGGTTAAGTTAAGACTTTCAGCGAAGCTGCAGGCCCATCAGATAGACCAGCCCGAAGGTGCCGAACACACCGGCGACGAACAGGATCACCGCCCAGGAGCCGCTCTTGCGGTGCCAGGTGATCGGCAGATCGACCTGCGGCCCCTCGGCGCGGGCCCGCTCGCCCCAGCGCCGGGCCAGTCGCCACAGCTGCAGTCCGCCGGCCGCCGCCAGGAAGGCGCCGCCCAGGATCAGGATGACGCCGTCGACGGGGTCGTCGCCCTGCCAGCTGGCCGCCTTCAGGCCGGCGATGGCCAGCGCCGCGGCGCACCAGAGGATCAGGGGGATCCAGGCCAGGCGGGCGCGGGTTCCAAGGGTCATGAGGTCGGATCCTGCGGCGCGGGACGGTCGGCGCGCCGTTCGCGCCTCGGATGCGCGCCGCGCGGCGAGGCGTCAAGCGTGGTCGTCGCGCGCGAGAACGGCTATAGGGCGGGGATGACCGACGCTCCCATCATCCCCGCCTCGCCCAGCGAGGACGACTATGTCCGCCAGGTGACCCAGGCGGCCCCCTTGCCCCTGCTGGCCGAGGGCGATCCGATCGCCCAGTTCGAGACCTGGCTGGCCGAGGCGGGCAAGGGCGAGCCCAATGATCCCAACGCCATGACGGTCTCCACCGTCGACGCCGACGGTCTCCCGGACTCGCGCATGGTGCTGCTCAAGAGCGTCGATCAGCACGGGTTTGTCTTCTACACCAACACCCAGAGCGCCAAGGGCCTTGAACTCGCGACCCAGCCCAAGGCGGCCCTGCTGTTTCACTGGAAGTCGCTGCGCCGCCAGGTGCGGGTGCGCGGCGCGGTGGAGCCGGTGAGCTCCGAAGAGGCCGACGCCTATTTCGCCAGTCGCGCCCGTCACAGCCAACTGGGGGCCTGGGCCTCGGACCAGTCGCGGACCCTTCCCGACCGTCTGGCCCTAGAGCGCCGGGTGGCCGAGATGGGCCTGAAGTTCGGCCTGGGCAAGGTGCCGCGGCCGCCACACTGGTCAGGCTATCGGGTCGTGCCCCAGGTCATCGAATTCTGGCGCGACCGCCCGTTCCGCCTGCACGAACGCCTGGTCTATGACCGGGTCGAGGGCGGCTGGACCACGAAGCGGCTATTCCCCTAGCGCCCGTTCCGCGCAGCCCACGGGCTCATCAACGCCATAGCGCGACAGGAAGGTCTCGATCGCGTCGTCGCAGAGGCTGTCGAGCGGGCGCTGGGCCTGGACGTGGTCGCCGGCGGCGAGGCCCAGCATCAGGGTGGCGTGATCAATCATGCCCAACAACTGCCCAGCCGCCCAGGCGGCCTTGTCGAAGCGCAGCGCGCCGCGTCGGCCGAGATCCTCGATCGTGGCGATCACCGCGCCGCCCATTTCGCCCCGCGCGGTCAGCAGGAAGCGGTCGGCCAGTTCCGGAAACCGGCGGCGCTCGGCGATCACCATCCTGAAGCTGGCCCGGGTGGCGGGACGGGCGGCGAAGGCGGCATAGGCCTTGACGATCCGGGTCAGCCGCTCTTGGGCGTCGCCCGGAAGGGCGGCGGCGTCAAGCACCGGCGCGGTCATGTCCTGAAGCAGGGCGTGAACCACGACGGCGAACAGTTCGGCCTTGCTAGGAAAGTAGGCATAGAGCGTCGCGGTGGAGACCCCGGCGGCCCGCGCCACCACCTCCATCCCGCCTTCGGCATAGCCCTCGCGCAGAAAGACATGGCGCGCGGCGGCGAGAATCTCGCCCTTTTTGCGTTCCGATCGCTTCAGACCCGTTCCCATCAGCATGCGCGAGATTCCAGGGTTTCGCTCAACCTCGTCTAGACGTAAAACCCATGGTTGTGCAAGCGGGGCGCGAGCGACTTCGTCGGAAGTTTCCGCTATGGGACCTCGGCGCCGCAGACCGCGACGCGCGGCAACGAGGTTTTCGGCGTGATCAAGGACGCGGAAGTCATGCGTGAACAGGAAGTGGCGGGCTGGTTCGGCGAAAGGGCCGACCAGACCATCGAGACCTCTTGCGCGCGTGTGTTCCTGGTCGGCGAGGCGGCCTGGAAGATCAAGCGCCCGGTCAATTTCGGCTTTCTGGACTATTCCACCCTGGAGTTGCGGCGCTGGGCGTTGGAACGCGAGTTGTCGTTCAATCGCGCCGCCGCCCCAGACATCTATCGCGCCGTACGCCGGCTCACGCGCGCCCCGGATGGCGGGATCGAGATCGACGGACCGGGCGAGACGGTCGAGTTCGTGCTGGAGATGCGCCGCTTCGACGAGCAGGGGGTCCTGGCCGCCCAGCCTTGGGCCATCGACGACGCGCTGGAGGACTCGCTAGGCCGCACGGTGGCGCGCTTCCACGCCGTCGCGCCGCCGCGGCCGCAAGGCGGCGGGGTCAACGCCCTTAGCTATACCATTCGGTCCAACGCCAACCTGTTGCGCGGTCTGGCGCCGCGTCTGGGCGCCCAGACGGTCGAGCGACTGATCGCCGAAACCGATCGGGCCCTGGACGCCCTGGGCCCGCTGCTCGATCGCCGGGTGACCGACGGCTTCGCCCGCCACTGTCACGGCGACCTGCATCTGGGCAATATCCTGGTCGAGGACGCCGTCCCGATCCTGTTCGACTGTATCGAGTTCAACGACACGCTGTCGGACATCGACATCCAGTACGATCTGGCCTTCCTGCTGATGGACCTGGACTTTCGCCGGCGGCGCGACGCGGCCGGACGGGTGCTGAACGCCTATCTCGACGAGGCCGCGCGCAATTTCGGCGAAGGGCTGTGGACGGGCCTCGCCGCCCTGCCCCTGATGCTCAGCGTCCGGGCCGGGGTCCGGACCCATGTCCAGGCCTATTCCGGCGACGACGAGGCCGCCCGGGCCTATCTGGCGACGGCGATCGAGCACCTGGCCCGCGCCCCGTCAGTCTGGTGGCGACCGGCGGCCTGTCGGGCTCGGGAAAGTCGACCTTCGCCCGGGTCTGCGCGCCGGGCCTGGGAAGCGCGCCGGGGGCGGTGGTTCTGCGCACCGACGAGATCCGCAAGCGCCTCGTCGGCGTCCCGTCCCTGCAACGCCTGCCCGCTGAGGCTTACACGCCGCAGATGAGCGCTCGGGTTTATGATCAGCTGTTCGCCGATGCGGCCCTGACCCTGGCGGCGGGACGTTCGGTGGTGCTGGACGCGGTGTTCCTCAAGCCCGAGGAGCGGGCCCGGGCCGAGGCCCTGGCCCAGAGCGCCGGCGTCGCCTTTCAGGGTGTCTGGCTGGAGGCTCCGCCCGAGGTCCTTCGGTCGCGTGTCGCCGCCCGCGTCAATGACGCCTCGGACGCCGACGTGGCGGTTCTGGAAACCCAGCTCGCCCGCTCGACGGGCGAGATTGACTGGCGGCGTGTCGACACCGTCAGCGCCTTCGAGGATGAGGCCCGGGCCCTGGCCGAATCCATGGGCTGACCCTGGGGACGGCGTCGAGGGGTCAGCCGGCCTTGCGGATCAGGGACGCCGAGGGCTGGATGGCCATGGCGATCGCGGTCAGCAATTCCTCAGGACGGATGGGCTTGCCCAGATGGTCGTCGAAGCCCATCGCCAGGAACCGCTCCCGATCGCCGGCCAGGGCCGACGCCGTCACGGCGATCACCGGAATCGTGGCGGCTCCCGTCAGGTCCCGACGGATCTCGGCCAAGGCGGTCATGCCGTCCATGACCGGCATATTGATATCCATCAGCACGGCGTCGAACCGCTCGGATTTCAGCGCGGCCAGGGCCGCCCGACCGTCATCGACCATGGTCAGGGTCATGCCGGCCGCTTCGAGAATGGCGCGGACCACGAGTTGGTTGATGGCGTTGTCCTCGGCCACCAGGATCCGGACGGCGGTCAGGTCGCAGACCAGGTCCTCGGCGACCTCGACAGGCGCGGGCGGGTGGGCGGTCTCGACGTCGAGGGTGAACAGGAAGGTCGCGCCCTCGGCGTTGTCCTCGAGGACGAGGTCGCCCCCCATCTGAAGGGCCAGGGCGCGGGAAATGGTCAAGCCCAGCCCGGTGCCGCCGTGGCGTCGGGAGATCGCGTCGTCGGCCTGGGTGAAGCTGTCGAAGATTCGTTCGCGGAAGCCGGCGCTGACGCCGATGCCCGTGTCGCGCACCCGAAGTTCGGTCCGCGTGCGACCGTCGGGGCTGATCTCCGCGGCCTCGACGAGAATCGCAATTCCCCCTGTTCGGTGAACTTCAGGGCGTTCGACACCAGGTTCAGCAGCACCTGCCGAACCCGGATCGCGTCGCCGCGCACCCAGGTTGCCGACTCGGGGCTCAGCTCGACCGCCAGCCACAGACCCTTGGCCTCGACGGCGTCACGCCAGCCTTCGGCGACTCCGATAACCAGATCGGACAGGTTAAAGACGTCGCTGGCCAGTTCGACCTTGTCGGCGTCGATCTTCGACAGGTCCAGCACGTCGTTGAGCACCTGCATCAGGTTGTCGCCGGACTTGATCATCAGCTCGACATGGAGACGCTGCTGCGGCGTCAGGGACGAGCGCTCAAGGGCGTGGGCCATGCCCAGCAGCCCGTTCATCGGCGTGCGCAGCTCATGGCTGGTCATGGCGATGAAGGTCGATTTGGCGCGCGCCGCTTCGAGCGCTCGTTCGCGCTCTCCACGCAGCCCGTGGGTCAGTTCGTCCATGCGCCGCGCGGCGGCGCGGTTGGAGATCATCACATTGATGGTGGTCAGCATGACCAGAAGCAGGCCGAACCGCGCCGTCTGAGCCCCGAGCCCCGGGGCGTCGTAGAAGAAGAAGGGAAAGATCACCAGGCTGGCCAAGGGTGCGAAGGTGCTCAACGCGATCAGGACCCAGGGCTGATGACGATAGTTCTGGGCGAAGATGAGTTGGCCGACCCAGATGCCGACGGCGGCCATTTTCAGATCGACGCCCTGCGCCATCCAAAGCGCCGCGCCCAACCCGGCCCAGATCAGGTTGATCGGCAGCGCTCCCATGACGAAGGCCAGCCGCCGCTCGGGCGTCGCCGCGACGCCGGCCTTGAAGCCCGCCGTGGCCAACCGGGCCAGCGCTTCCGCCGCGAGCAGCGTCGCCAGCCACAACAGCGCCTTGACCGGATCAAGCGCCCGTCCAACCAGCACGGCCACGACCATGGCGGACACGATACGGGACGGCAGGAGGCGATGGGTGTCCATCGCGACCTCGTCCAGCCGTTCGTCGGTCCATGGGGCTTGGTCTCGCCAGCGCAACGGCGTCGTTCCTTCCGACCACAATTTGGCTCTCGATCGTGTTTAACCCGCCTCTTGCGATGAAGCCCTAAAGGACGTGTGCGGCCTATGATCGCGGATGCGTCGGGCCCTGATCGCCGGACGCGCCGCCCGGCCCGGGGTTCGCGCCGTGCGCGCGGTGCGTTGCGCGCGGCCTTTGCGCCCGCTAGCCTCGCGTGAACAATGATAAAACAAGTAGCCGGAACGACAGGGGAGTAAGGGGCGAATGCAAGGATTGATGCAGCACGGGGCGCTGACGGTCGACAAGATCATCGACCACGCGGCTCGGTGGCACAGCAGTCGTGAAGTGGTCTCGCGGTCGGTTGAGGGACCGATTGTCCGCACGACCTATGGCGCGATCCACGATCGGTCCAAGCGGATTTCCAACGCCCTGCTGGGCATGGGCGTCAAGCCGGGCGACCGGGTCGCCACCCTGGCCTGGAACACCGGCCGCCACATGGAGGCCTGGTATGGCGTCATGGGGATCGGCGCGGTGTGCCACACGCTCAATCCACGCCTGTTTCCCGAACAGATCGCCTGGATCGCCGACCATGCCGGCGATCGGGCGCTGTTTGTCGACCTGTCCTTCCTGCCGATCGTCGCGGCCATTCTGCCGCGCGTGCCCAGCCTTGAGCACGTCATCGTCTTCACCGATCGCTCGCACATGCCGTCCGACTTCGCGCCAGCGGGCGAGGCCCCCAATTTCAAGGGCCTGCTGTGCTTCGAAGACCTGGTCGAGCAGCATCATGCCGACTGCGCCTGGGGCGGGTTCGACGAGGGCACCGCCGCCGGCC
>NZ_PEGG01000113.1 GCF_002737765.1 Caulobacter sp. B11
TACGCCGCCGACGAGGAAATCTACGCCCAGGACGAGGATAGCGACTTCGTCTATCGCGTCGTGCGCGGCGCGGTGCGCACCAGCCGTCTGCTTCGCGACGGCCGGCGCCAGATCGGCGATTTCTATTATGCCGGCGACGTCTTCGGCCTTGAGCCGGGCGAGCAGCACCGCTTCACCGCCGAGGCCCTGATCGACAGCGAGATCCTGATGATCAGGCGCTCGGCCTCCAACGCTTTCAGCGCCGATAGCGCGGATCTGGAGCGCATGCTGTGGACCGCGACGGCGCAGGAACTGGCCCGCACCCAGGAGCATCTGATGCTGCTGGCCCGCAAGACGGCGCGGGAAAAGGTCGCCAGCTTCATGCTCGACCTGGCTCAGCGCAACGCGGCCGAGGTCACGGTCCTGCCCATGGGTCGCCAAGACATGGCCGACTATCTGGGCCTGACCATCGAAACGGTCTCGCGCACCCTGACCTGCCTTCAGGCCGAGGGCCTGATCGAGTTCTTCGGCAGCCGCCGCTTCTGCGTGCGCGGCGCCTCGCGCTTGGCCCGCATGGTGGTCTGCTAAACCTTCCGCACGGCACTTTACGGTAGAGTGATCGGCCGTGCTATTCCTCCATCCAGTCGATGGAGGAACGGAACTTGAGTCGCCAGCGCGCCACAAGCGGACCCTGGAGCGCCCGAAGCTCGTCCCTGCCGGCGTTTTCGGCCTATGTCGCCGCGGTCGTGGGCGCATTTGTCGCCTTCGGACTCTGGCGGCTGATCGACGACCAGCTCGGCGATCGCACCATGCTGCTCATCGCGGCGCCCGTGGTCCTGTTGGCCGCCGCCCTGGGCGGCTTGCGGCCCGCCCTGCTCGCCACCGCCCTGGCTCTGGTCGCCAGCGCCATCCGCCTGGGCCCTGGCGTCGCCAGCAGCCCGGCCAACATGATGGACGGGGTCGTATTCCTGATCCTCGGCCCCATCGTCGGCCTGGCCGGGGATCAGCTTCGCCGCAATAGCGCCGAGGCAGCGAGCAAACAGGCCCACCTGCAGTCGATCCTCGACACCGTCCCCGAGGCGATGATCGTCATCGACGAAAAGGGGATCATCCGCTCGTTCAGCGCCGCCGCCGTGCGGCTGTTCGGCTGGACCCCCGACGAGGCCATCGGCCGCAATATCAGCGTCATGATGCCCACGCCCTACCGCACCGAACATGACGGCTATCTGGCCCGCTATGCCGCCACCGGCGAGCGCCGGATCATCGGCATCGGCCGCATCGTGGTGGGCGAGCGCAAGGATGGCTCGACCTTCCCCATGGAGCTCGCGGTCGGCGAGGCCTATGCCGGGCGCGACCGCTTCTTCACCGGCTTCATCCGCGACCTGACCGAACGCCAGGACCAGGATTTGCGCCTGCAGGCCCTGCAGGCCGAGCTGATACACGTCTCGCGTCTCACCGCCATGGGCGAGATGGCCGCGGCCCTGGCCCATGAATTGAACCAACCCCTGTCGGCGATCGCCAACTATATGAAGGGCTCGGTCACCCTGCTGGCGGCCGCCGAGCCGGACCTGGCCCGTCTGAGCGACGCCTTGAACCGGGCCGGCGACCAGGCCTTGCGGGCCGGCGAGATCATCAAGCGACTGCGGGAGTTCGTGGCCAAGGGCGAGACCGAGCACACGATCGAGGACGTCGGCAAACTTCTGGAGGAGGCCAGCGCCCTGGCCCTGGTCGGGGCGAGGGAATCGAGCCTGCGGGTCTCCTTGCGCCTGACGCGGGTGGAACCGGTGATCGTTGATCGGGTCCAGATCCAGCAGGTGGCCCTGAACCTGATCCGCAACGCCATCGAGGCGATGGCCGGCTCGGAGACCAAGGAACTGACCATCTCCGTCGCGGCGAACCCGGACGGCATGGCCCAGGTCGAGATCATCGACAGCGGCCCGGGTCTGGCCCCTGAAATGATCGATCGCCTCTTCCAGCCCTTTGTCAGCAGCAAGTCCTCGGGCCTGGGGGTGGGCCTGTCGATCTGTCGAACCATCATCGACGCCCACGGCGGACGCATCTGGGCGCGCGGAAATCCACAGGGCGGCGCGACCTTCGCCTTCACCCTGCCCTTCGCAACCACGGAAACCGCTCATGTCGACTAGCCCGACCGTTCATGTGATCGACGACGACGTGGCGATGCGCCACTCCCTGGCCTTCATCCTCGAGGTCAACGGTTTCGAGGTCGTGGCGCATGAGACCGCCGACGCGTTCCTGGCCGCCCCGGCGGCCGCGGAAGGCAGCTGCATCGTCACCGACATCCGCATGCCCGGAACCTCGGGCCTCGAATTGGTCCGGCATCTGAACGCCCGGGACGGCCGTTACGCCGTGATCGTCATGACCGGTCATGGCGACGTGCCCCTGGCGGTCGAGGCGATGAAGAGCGGGGCCTTGGACTTCATCGAAAAGCCCTTCTCCGACGACATCCTGCTGCGCGCTGTCCGCGCGGCCCTGGAGCGGCGGCCGGCTCAGGCCGGCGGCGATGACGCCCGGCGCGAGGCCGAGACGCGGATGGCCGGCCTGACGCCGCGCGAACGCGACGTCTTGCTCGGCGTTGCTGCGGGCAAGTCCAACAAGGTCATCGCCCTGGAACTCGACATCAGTCCCCGCACGGTCGAGGTCTATCGCGCCAACCTGATGACCAAGACCGGAGCGCGCAGTATCGCCGACCTGATGCGGCTGGCCATGGCGGTTGGTCTCTAGATCCGGCGAAAGCCCCAGACCCGAACCCTGAGTTTCGCGGCCGCGCCTCGCGCGTGACCGAGCGATTGGCCAAAGCGCTGGGGAAAGCCTGTCGGATACCTCCGCACGGGATCACTTCCCCCAGTCATTTGCGCCATATCAAGGCCGCTTCTCCGCCAGCCGTCACAATGCCCTCGGCGAGTTTCTGGCCCTGAATTGAACGGACCCGACGTGGCCCCTGGCGACACCATCATCCTGCTTGATGACGACGACGCCGTACGCGAGGCGGTCAGTTTCGCCCTGGAAACCCACGGCTATCAGGTACGGGCCTTCGCGCATCCCCGCGACCTGCCGCCCATCGCGGACCTGGCCGCCGCCGCCTGCCTGATCATCGACCAGGTCCTGCCGGGCGAAAACGGTCTGGCTCTGCTGGCGCGTCTGCGCGATCATGCGGTGAAGAGCCCCGCCATCCTGATCACCACCAGCCCGCCGCCGGCTATGCAGGAGGTCGCCGACCAACTGGCGGCCGTGATCGTCGAAAAGCCTCTGCTGGGGAATCAGTTGTTCGCGGTCGTCGATCGCCTTCTCGCCGAGAGCTGAACACCAAAAGGCCTCGGCGGAGGGGTCCACCGAGGCCTTCAAGCCTTCAATCCGTACGGTGACTAGAACCGGCGGCTAAGGCCAATCGACGCCACCAGCGGGTCGAGCTCAACCTTCGACTTCAGAGCGCCGCCGTTGATCTTGGCGTCGGTTTCGAACCAGACCTTCTTGACGTCCAGGTTGGCCGACCACGGCCCCTGGATCGCCACGTCGACACCGGCTTGCAGGGCGTAGCCCACGCCATTGTCGAGATCGACGGTGAAGCCGTTCTTGTCTTCGCCGCTATAGAACAGCATGAAATTGATCCCGGCCCCGACATAGGGGCTGACGCGGGCGGCGGGCAGCGGGTGGTACTGCAGGGTGATGACCGGCGGCAGGACCCAGGTCTCGTGAACCAGAACGTCGGTCGCGGGTCCCTTGGCCGTAATGTCATGCTGCGTCGTGCCCAGGATGGCCTCGACGGCGACCTTGTCGCTCAGGAAATAGGTGAAGCCGAGCGTCGGCATGACGTCATTGCCAACATCAGCGTGCAGGCCCGTGGCGGCGCCGGCGGCAGTGAGGATCGGCGCGTTCTCATCCGGCGCGACTTCGGTCGCGCGCAGATGAACAATCAACTGCCCCTTGGTCTTCGGCTGGAAGTCTGCAGCCTGAGCGGCTCCAGCCAGCATCGCCATGGAAAGCATCGTCGTCGTGATCAGGTATTTCATGGTCTTATCCCCTTCTTTGTATCGCTTTCGCTTTACAGCCAGGAAGCTTTACGACCTTCCGAAGCCAGATAACTTGACCTGCCTCAACTTATTCGAAATTCACACAATCCGTGAATGGGTATCTGGGTCGCCCGAGCGGCGGTCAAAAACCTGAGCGACCATCCGCACGAACGGACGACCCAGGTCGGTGATGCTCAGCCGATGGTCGACCAGACGCACAACGCCGTCCGCCTCCAGCGCGCAAAGCCGCTGAATGTCTTCGGCCAGCGCGTCGAGGGTCAGTCCATGGCGCGCGCAAGTCGCGGCCAGATCGACCTGAAGGTCGCACATCAGTTGCTCGATCAGATCGCCGCGAAAGCGGTCGTCGTCGGTCAGCACCACGCCGCGGGCGACCGGCAAACGGCCCTCGAGCACGGCGTCGCGCCAGGCCACTTCGTTGGTGATGTTCTGGACAAAGCCCCCGGGCATACGCCCGATCGACGAGGCGCCCAGGCCCAGCAGGGTCGCGTGACCGTCCGTGGTGTAGCCCTGGAAGTTGCGGCGCACCGCGCCCTCCGCCAGCCCGATGGCCATGGAGTCGGTCGGCAGCGCGAAATGGTCCAGCCCGACCCGCACATAGCCGGCGGCGATCAGGTGCTGGGCGGCCGCTTCACTCTGGTCGAGCCGCTCGGCCGCCCCCGCCAGTTCGGCGGCGTTGATCAGCCGCTGATGCGGCTTGGCCCACGGCACATGGGCATAGCCAAATAGCGCGACCCTCTCGGGCCGAAGGGTAAGGATCTGGTCCAGGGTGCGGATCACGTCGGCCTGGGTCTGGCGCGGCAGCCCGTACATCAGGTCCAGATTGATCGAGGCGATCCCCGCCTCGCGCAGCCAGCCGACCGCGCGCTCAACGACCTCGAAGGATTCGTGGCGGTTGACCGCCTCCTGCACGTGCGGCGACAGGTCCTGAACACCGAGGCTGGCGCGATTCAGGCCGTGGAAGGCCGCAGCCCGGGCCCAGCTCTCGGTCAGGACCGACGGATCCAGTTCGGCGGCGATCTCGATCCCGGGCTTGAAGCGGAACACCTGTTTGAGGGCCCCGAACAGGCTGACCAGATCATCGCGCGACAGGATGTTGGGGGTTCCGCCGCCCAGATGCACGGCCCCGACCGCCAGACGTCCGGGCAGCTTGGCCTCGATCAGGATCAGTTCCTGGACCAGGTTGTCGACATAGGCGCTGATCAGCTCGGGCTTGCGCACCCGCGCGGGTGTTGCAGCCGCAGTACCAGCAAAGCCGGTGGCAAAACGGAATGTGCGCATAGAGCGAGATCGATTCCGCCGGGTCGAGGCTCGCCAGCCACTGCCCATAGAGCTCGGCATCCACCTCGCCGGTGAACTGCAGGGCGGTGGGATAGCTGGTATAGCGCGGCGCCCGTCCGTCATAGCGCGCCAGCAGCTCAAGGCGAC
>NZ_PEGG01000114.1 GCF_002737765.1 Caulobacter sp. B11
GCAAGGCGATGAGGAAGATCGACAGGGCCGAGCCCACGAGACAGACGAAACATCACCGCCGCCACCGGCTTGGCCGTGCCGTCATGCAACACACCGCCGACCCAGGCCGCCACCGCGCCGGCCCCGAACGACGCCGCCCCCATCAGGGCCGAGGTCGACCCGGCCCGGGTGGCGTCGACGCTCAGGGCCCCCGCCATGGTGTTGCCGGCCATCAGGCCGTAGGTCGACAGCGCCGCGAACAGCAGCGGCAGCACGGTCCATTGCCCACCGAGCCCCGTCCAGGCGGCCAGGACCAGCAGGACGGCCGCGATCAGCGACGCCACGCTGGCTCGCGACAGCACGGTGTCGGGCGACAATCGCCGCAGCAGCCGGCGATTGACCTGGCTGGCGCCGATGATCCCCACCGCGTTCATGGCGAACAGGATGTTGAACGCCAGCGGCGAGTGGCCGTAGGCGCCCATGATCAGTTCGGGCGCGCTGGAGATGTAGGTGAACAGCACGGCGCCGTTCAGCGTGCCGGCCAGCCCGTAGCCGACGAGACGCCGCTGGCGCAGCAGGGCCTTGAAGGCCAGAAGGGGGTTTTCGGAGCGGGCCTGGGCCTCGGTCTCGGAGGAGCGGGACTCCACCAGAGTGATCGCGACCCAGGCAAAGATCAGCGCGCCGAACGCCGTCAGCACCCAGAAGACGCCGCGCCAGCCGGCGACCGCCTGGACCAGCCCGCCCAATTGCGGCGCCAGGACCGGCGCCAGGCCCATGATCAGGGTCATCAGCGACAGGACCCGAGCGGTTTCGGTGTGGTCGAAATGGTCACGCACCACGGCGCGCGCCACGACCGCCCCGGCGCAGCCGCCCAGGGCCTGCACGAACCGCGCGCCGATCAGCCACTCGATCGACGGGGCGAGCGCGCAGGCCGCCGAGGCCAGGACATAGAGGCCCACGCCGAACAGAATCGGCGCCCGGCGGCCCAGACGATCCGAGACCGGGCCATAGATGAACTGTCCAATGGCCATGCCCGCGAAGAAGGCGGCCAGAGTCGCCTGGGTCTGGTCCGGACCGGCGTGAAGAGCCCGTCCGATCGCCGGAAGGCTGGACAGATACATGTCAATCGACATCGGCGCGAAGGCCGTCAGGGCCCCCAGCAGAAGCACCAATTTCCAAGGCGTGGCGATGGGCGGCGGCAGGTCGGTCATCAGCGGCTTCTACTCCCGTTTGCCGCGACGTGAACCCCTCAAGCCGCTTGCGAGCCGCCCCAACCCTCGGCACGGTGGTCGGCAATCAAAGAGGGTGGAACACGATCATGAGCCAGAGCCAGAGCGCCGCGCCAGCCCCGCCCATGCCCCAGCCGGCCTATGCCGAGGTCAACGGGGTGCGGATGGCCTATTACGAGGCCGGACCGCGCCGGGGCGTGCCGATCGTCCTGTGCCACGGCTTTCCGGAGCTGTCCTTTTCCTGGCGCTGGCAGATCGCCGCCCTCGCCGCCGCCGGGCGCTGGGTGATCGCCCCCGACCAGCGCGGCTATGGCCTGACCGAGTGTCCGGAGGGCGTCGAGGCCTATGACATCACGCACCTGACCGGCGACCTCGTGGGCCTGCTGGATCACCTGGGCGTCGAGAAGGCCGTGTTCTGTGGTCACGACTGGGGCGGCATCATCGTCTGGCAGATGCCCCTGATGCATCCAGATCGCGTGGCCGGGGTCATCGGCGTCAACACGCCCTTCATCCCACGCCTGCCCGTCGACCCGATCACCATGTACCGCCGGGCTTTCGGCGACGACATGTACATCGTCTATTTCCAGACTCCGGGCGAGGCCGACGCCCTGCTGTCCCAGGATGTGGAACGCACCATCCGCTATTTCATGCGACTGCCCGGCGCCACGGTGACGGCCGTCGAGGGCCGGCCGCCCGAGCGCCGCAGCCTGGCCTTGCAGGAAGGCCTCAAGCGCTACGATCCCTCAGGCGACAGCCAGCAATTCCTGACGGCCGAGGACATCGCCGTCTTCGTCGAGGCCTTCCAGCGCACCGGCTTCACCGGCCCCGTCAACTGGTATCGCAACTTCACCCGCAACTGGGAGCAATCGGCCGATCTGCCGACGCGGATCGACGGCGTGCCCTGCCTGATGGTGATGGCGGAAAAGGATGCGGTTCTGCCGCCGGCCCTGCCGACCGCATGGGCGATCAGATCGGCGATCTGGAGAAGGTCCTGATCGAGGATTGCGGACATTGGACCCAGCAGGAAAAGCCGCACGCGTTGAGCCGCGTCCTGGTCGACTGGCTGGAACGGCGGTTTCCCGCCTAGGTCAGCCGGGCCGCCCGGCGCTCGGCGGCCAGCAGGGCGGCGCGGCGGCGCATGGCGGCCGCCAACTGCAGCATGGCCAGGGCCGAGGCCGGATCCCGCTCGGCGGCCCTGACGGTATAGACCTGGGCCAGGACCTCGAGCGACAGGGCCTTGTCCAGGCCCTCGTCAGCCAGCATCTCACCGATCGTACGGTCCAGGGCGGCCAGCTGGCCTGGCGACAGCAGGGCCAGGAGCTCGTCGTCACTGAGGTCGTCAGGATTGATCATCACATCTCTTTAGCGCCCGGCGGTCGCCTTCGAAACCCGCCGGCTGCCTGAAGGCTGGATGTCTCGCCCGGCAGACCGTTCCCTAGCGGCGTAAATTCGCGCTAGGGTCGGGCCATGGATCGCAACGACTCTTCGCCCATCATGTCCTCATCGGGCCGCCGCGGCCTGTTTCGCGAGGTCGAGCCCTTCTCGTTCGGCTGGCTGCCGGCCCAGGACTCCCACGAGATCTACTACGAGGAATGCGGCGCGCCCCAGGGCAAGCCGGCGGTGATCCTGCACGGCGGCCCCGGCGGCGCGGTCAATCCGACCATGCGGCGGTTCTTCGACCCGGCCAAATGGCGCATGGCCCTGTTCGATCAGCGTGGCTGCGGCCGCTCGCGGCCCAATGCCAGCCTCGAGGACAACACCACCTGGAGCCTGATCGCCGATATCGAGCGCCTGCGCGAACATCTGGGCGTCGAGAAGTGGACCGTGTTCGGCGGGTCGTGGGGCTCAACCCTGGCCCTGGCCTACGCCATCAAGCATCCCGACCGGGTCGAGGCCCTGGTGCTGCGCGGCATCTTTCTGCTGACCCAGAAGGAGTTGCGCTGGTTCTATCAGGACGGCGCCTCCATGCTGTTCCCCGACGCCTGGGAGCGCTTTCTGGCCCCCATTCCGGTCGAGGAACGCGGCGACCTGATGGGAGCCTATCACCGCCGCCTGACCCATCCCGACCGCCGGGTTCAGGCCGAGGCGGCCTCGGCCTGGAGCCAGTGGGAAGGCGACACGATCTCCATTCGAGGGCCGGAAGCCCGGCCGCCGAAGTTCAACGAAGTCGACTTCGCCGTCGCCTTCGCGCGGATCGAGTGCCACTTCTTCGCCAATGCCGGCTTCTTCGACGAGGACGGCTGGATCCTCAAGAATATCGACACCATCCGCCACATCCCGACCTGGATCGTTCAGGGCCGCTTCGACGTCGTCACGCCGCTGGACAGCGCCTGGTCGCTGCATCGCGCCTGGCCGGAGGCTCATTTCTCGATCATCTGGGACGCCGGCCACGCCTCGACCGAACCGGGGATCATGGACGGCCTGGTCCGCGCGACCGACGCCGCCCTGGCGCTCTAGGCGAAATGGCGTGGGCGCGAGAACAAAATCGCTCGTCGCGCGCTCTATCCTCATGCGCCTTCGCACCCTGCTCCTGACTCCGACCCTGTTCCAAGGCATGGCCTTCGCCGCGGCCGTTGGCCTGCTGGGCGGCTTCGCCATGAAACTCGGATCCCAGCCGAGTCCGCTCCGGACGCCGGCTTCGTTCAGGGCTCGCAATATGTCGAGGCCGAACCCATCGCCTGGCCGTCCGGCAAGACCCCCGACTATGTGATCGGCACCGATTTCCTGGCGCGGACCGAGCCGGTCTTGCCGCCGCCCAGCGAAGAGATCGCTTATCACGGCGACGACTATGCGCCGATCGCCTGGCGTCCTGACCCTCAGCCGGCGATCGTAACGGCCCGCGCCGCTCCATCCGCAGCCCAGCCCGAACCCGAGGTCAACGAGCGACGCTGGGCCTCGACGGGCGGCGACATTCTCGACCGCCGCCTGCCCGAAGACGTTCGCGACGTTCCCGTCGATCCGCCCGCCGAGCCCCCTGCCGAGATCACCGACCCCGCCTGAGTCGGCCCCTGGCTTGCAGCCTCGGCTCCTGAAGG
>NZ_PEGG01000115.1 GCF_002737765.1 Caulobacter sp. B11
TGGGGCATGCCTGGGGCATGCCTGCGAGGAAGGCGCTGCTCGACGCCGCGACCAAGCGGGCTGACAAGCTCCGGGCCAAGGGGCGCGACGTCGACTTTGCAGAGTTGCTCCGTCTGGAGCCCGACAGCGGCACGACCAATGTGCGCAACACCGACAGCGGCCACTGGAAGCGCTGGCTGGGCGTCGAGCATCGGTGCCTTGTGCCGTTCACCAGCTTCAGCGAATTCAACCGCGACGCCGGCGGCGACATCTGGTTCGCCTTGGCTGAGGATCGCCCCCTCGCCTTCTTCGCCGGGATCTGGGCGCCGCAATGGACCAGCGTGCGCAAGATCAAGACGGGTGAGGAAACCTGCGATCTATTCGCCTTCCTGACCACGGCGCCAAATACCGAGGTCGGAGCGGTTCATCCCAAGGCGATGCCGGTCATCCTGACGACCGAGGATGAGCGAGAAGCGTGGATGGCTGAGCCATGGCCGGAAGCCCGCCAACTGCAGCGCCCTCTGCCAGACGGCGCCCTTCAGGTGGTGGCGCGAGGCCTAAAGAAGGACGGTTGAACGTGAATCGGCCCGCCTATTCGGAGCATTCAGCGCGTCAAAAATCGGCACAAATACACAAGCCAAGGCTCCAATGACCGGATCCAACTTTAGAAACCGGCGGATAACACCGCTTCCGGCGTATATGTACTTCGCAAACCCAGATTTGGGCCGGTCGCAAGCCACGGTCTATGCTACCGGTACGGATATTTTATGGGGGCTGGTATGAGCGACGCGCTTGGGCGATTTCTCGGTTATGCGCTTGTTATTGGATTTGCCATCTGGGGATTAGCCACATGGGATTCTAAGATAAAAAGCGATAAATCCAAGCGCGAAATTGCCTACGAAATGTCTATTTCGAACAATGATGAACTGAAGAAAGCCGACGAGCGGATTGATCAACTTGAATCCGAAATATCGGATCAGGAAGACCGCATCAGCGAGCTTGAAGGCCGACTTGGGGTGAACTGAGAAGCTTCCAGCTTCGTACTAGGTAGGCGGAACCGTGTTCGCATTTTACGGAGTAAATTCGGGGAGCAGCGCTTAGACCGTGGGTCGGCAGGTGCGGCCAGCGCATCGGCGATAATCAAGAGCCGGAACTTGAGCTTTGTAGCCGTGGATGGCTATAACCAGCGGGACTCGCGGGCGAACCGGGTTCGCGTCGCCGCTAACGGAGCAGTGAGAAAACGAAAGAGCTTGCAACCGATTCGCGCCTATTTCGTTTTTCACTTGCGGTTAAGGCCTACGGAATTATATATGATCCTAGGCATTGCCTGTTAGGTTCACCGTATGGGGGCCGCGAAAAGCCGGGGTTTATCCCCGGCTTTTTCGTTAATAGCAGTAGTATTTAATGCCCATCGCCTTGATGCTTTCGGTGTCTGGTAGCGCAAAATTGATGATTTTAGCGCTGTCCCTCAACTGTCTGAAAACATGGAACGATCGATCGTAACGCTGTCTTGCTATAGCGTAGATATAACTATCCGCTATTTGCAACATTCTGGACGATTTGGTTTTCCATTCAATTGTACCTAAAGTCTCGGCAAACACCTCTTTAGAAAGAGGCGCGTATTTCGCGGAGTTATCTTTGTCAAACTCTAAGCCATTTTCTTTTAGATTTGCAAAGTAGCCCTTCACGGTATCGTTGATTGCAATATCGCTTTCAAAAACTACATCAAGTTTGCACCCGATAGAAACGGCATATTTTACCGCCCGCTCGATCGTAATATCGAAAGCGCTGCGGCAAAGCAGCCATTTCGTACCAGGATGCTTTTCAATATAGCCACGCGCCACGTAGCCCGGGCGATCAATAATGCAGGCTGTCCCAAGGGCAGGAACGGCTGATAGAAAAGCTTTATAATCCAGCCAAAACTGATCTCGCTCTCTCTGCGACAAACGCCCCAGCCACGAGAAGCCCTTCTTCTCGGCAAGCATGTCAGTGAAGTGAAATGGAGATTTCACATTCCAGCTAGCAACGATCTCGTCGTGCAGGCGCTTTGCCTCTATCTCATCCTCTTTTCGGATGATGAATCCGCCCAGACCGAACCAATCTCTACCTAGTCGCGAGAGATCGCTTTTCTTGTCGGGCTGACGATTTCCAGTTTCGTCCATGTAATATGTTAGGGTGGCCATAAAGCCATCTAACCGAGTTGGTTGCGGATTCCCATCCCTCCCCCTATCGCATGGGCAAGCATGACGATTATGACCTAGTCCTTTTTAGGGGGCGCCGGTTTTATCGCCCCAGCGCCGAACGGTAGGAGTAGCGGAAGTCAAATTCCGCCAGATAGCGGTGCAGGTGCTTCTTGCCGCAATGCTAATAGACGCCCTCCATGCCGCGCTTGAAGACCGAGAAGAAGCCTTCAACGGTGTTTGTCGTGATGTAGCACTCGTCCCTCGCACCAGACCTTCGCCCGATCCAGCCGCTGCACATTTCCCCGCGCCCAGGGCAGCCACTCGCCAAACAGAAATGCGCTCAACCCCGGCGGCAGGGTTGATGGGTCGATCCCGGGCGGCGGCAAGGGTTCAGGCTCGATGTCAGCCGCCAGGCTGGCCGGGCAAACCAGCGGCGCGTCGGCCGGTATAGGCGCCGGCGGACCAGAGGCCCTGAAGGTCGCGCACCCTGTCATCAGCGGCAGGGCCAGAGCAGCTGCGAGAAGCATAGCCCGCGTCATAGGCGGCACGGCATTGTCCTTTCCAGAATTGCGCCGTCGCGGCGGCGTCGAGCGCCTCGCCCCGGCCATTTGATTTCATAGCTTTGTCACGCGCGCGGATCTGATCCGCCGCCAGGGTCAGCGCGCCGCCGGCCCGGGTCAGGGCCAGGGCAGCCCGGGTCCGCGCCGAGTCTGATCGGTCGAGGCGGGCCGCCAGGCCCCAGGGCGCGCGCTCATAGCCGGCCATGACCATCAGGCCCAAGGCCAAGCCGAAAGCTCCGCGCACCCCAACGACCTTGCAAAGCGCGCCCAGCATCACGCCTCGTTGCGGCTCAAGGCGCCGCCCTCCCCCTTGATCACCACCGCTGTCGAGGTCACCGCTTTGCCGGCCGGCCAGCGCGAGGCGACCATGCGGTTCTTTTCGATCCGGATGATCTTGACCGCGTCGCCCTGGTTGCCGCCCAGAACGAAGAAGGCGACGGGGTCTTCGCCGACATAGAAGCCGACGTGGCCGCCGCCAGGCCGGCTGAAGACCAGCACCGCGCCGACACAGGGCCGCACGGCCACGCCCCAGGTCGCCCAGGCCGAAGCCCGGATAGCGATCGGTGGGGGCTTGAGACCGATCGCGTTGATGCAGTGCGCGGCGAACAGGCCGCACCAGGGAACGTGATCGCCTCCATAGGCGATGCCCAGGATCTTCGATCCCAGGCCCTCCGCCATCTTCATGATCACCGGGCTATTGCCGACGCCGGGAACCTCGCGCGTGCCGATCAGGGCGCGCGCGACCACGATCCATGCGGGATCCGTCATGGTCTTCTTCCTTCTAACGATGTGAGGGTGTGAAGAGGGCTCAGCGGCCCTTGGACGGCCCGATGCGGCCATCGGTGACGCCGTCCAGGCCATCGGCCTTGTGGAACAGCGCCGGGCCATAGGTGGCGGCCAGATAGACGACTAGGCCCAGCAGCATCAGCAGATCGCCCAGGCCCGGGCCTCGGCCGAGCGCGCGTCCCGGGCCAGCCCAGGCGATGCCGGCGGCGACAGCGGCCAGGCCCAGGCGCTGGGCCTGCGAGAGCACACCGCCCCAACCCAACAGAGCGATGGTGGCGATCATCAGCACCACCGCTGCGGCTAGGACGACAGACACGACGAGGAACGGCGACATGATCAGCCCTCCCCCGTGGTGATCCGCACCTTGAGCAGGGCGAGCGGATCTCCGGCCACCTTGGTCAGCCAGGGGACCAGGCCAGCCAAGACGATCATCCCGAACAGGCCGGTGAGAAAGGTCACCGCCCGTCCGACCTCGGGTGGGATATGGCCCCACGGCCACACGGCGCCGAGCAATGCGATCACCGCCGGGGCCAGCCACAGGACGCAGGCGAGGCCGAAGCAGACGCTTAAACTCTTGCCGCGCACCGTCAGGTGCTCGCCGAACGCCATGCTCATCACGGCGCCGGCAATGCCGGGCGTCAGTGGAGCAAGCTTGGCCAGGGCGGCAAGCAGATTGGGTTCGCCGGGATTGTCGGCCATCGGGCTCTCCTTTCAAAAATCAGAAAACGGCTAGGGGCGCAGGGAGCGCACCAGCATCACGAGCCGCCGGCGCATGGCGCGGACGGTGAAGGCGATCGAGGTAGCCCCCAGGGTCTTGGCCAGGCTGGCCGCCAGCGCGATCGACGCGGTCGCGGCGCCCGTCGTCGCGCCCAGGGCCTTAGAAACAGCGGCGGCGATCCCGACGCTGGCCGTAGCGGCCTGGGCGGTCACGCCCAAGGTACGGCTCACGGCGGCGGCGATGGCCGCGCCCGCGGTGATCGTGCGGCCTATACCGCCCAGGGTGATCGCGCTTGCGGCTGCGATGGCCGCGCCTGCGGTGATCGTCCGGCCAATTCCGCCCAGAACGATCCCGGCGGCGGCGGCCAGGGCGACGCCGGCTGAAGCCGCTGCACTCGTCGCGCCCTGCACCGTGGCCACCATGGCCGCGAGCGCAGCCGAGGCGGTCGCCGCTCCGGACGTGGCCCCCAAGGTTCTGGTCGACGTGGCCGCGATGGCCGCGCGGGCCGACGAGCTCATGGACGTGGCGCCCAGCGCCCGGCTCACGGCCGCCGCGATGGCCACGCCCACGGCCCCGGTCACGACCGTCGCGCCCAGGGTCGGCGCGGCCGTGGCGGCCAGGGCGATCTGAACGGACGCCGCCACGGATGTCGCCGCCAGGGTGACGCCGACGGCCGCCGCCACGTTGACCCCGGCCGTGCTGCTGACAAGCGAAGGGCCAAGCGTCTTCAGCACCGAGGCCGAGATCGGCGCGGACATCGTCCCCACTCCGACCGTCGCGCCGAGAGCGCGATTGACGATCGAGGCCAGACTGACGGCCACGCTCGCCGCCACGACGGTCGCCCCAAGCACCGGCGCGGCCCCTGCCGAAAGCGCCGCCGCGACTGTCGCAGCTATGCCTGTCGCGCCCAGCACCGGGCTGGCGGCCATGGCCAGGGCGACCTGCACAACCCCCGTGGCCGAGGTCGCCGCCAGGGTGATCCCGGCCGCCGCCGCCAGGTTGATTGACGCAGTGCTCGATCCTGTCACCGAGCCCAGGGTGCGGGTGGCATTGGCGGCGATGGGCGCCACCATGGCGCCAGACGCAGTGGTCGCCCCTAGGGTCCGCGCGACCACAGCGCCGACAATTGCTCCGAGGGTGGCGACCAGCAGGGTGGGTCCAAGCACCAGGCCCGCCGACGCCGACAGCCCAACCCCGACAGCAGCCCCGATGCCCGTCGCGCTCAGGGTCACCGCCGACGCCGCGACGATCCCGACCCCGGCGCTTGCGCTGGATCCCGTCACGGCCAAGGTCGCGTTGACCGCGCCGCCCACCGCCACCCCGGCGCTCGACGCGCCTGTCGTGGCTCCCAGGGCCTTGGCCAGGGTTTGCGGCCAGGGATGCCGCCAGCGTCCCGCCGCCGTCACTGCCCCGTGGGTCACGGCGACGACCGCCCCGGCGATGGCCTGGGCGGTGGCGGTAAGGGTTGTCGGACTCACCGTCCGCGAGATAGCCGCGCTGAGCGGCGCGACGACGGCCCCGCTCAGGGTCGTGGGCGCCAGTTCGACATTGCAGTTCATGCCCGGCTTGATCAGCGTCGCCGTGATCAAGGTCGGGTCCAACGTCGCAGCGACGTTGAATA